>NZ_JACJEZ010000028.1:0-67689 GCF_014164365.1 Pseudoalteromonas sp. SG43-6 | reverse complement strand
TTCAACGTCACTATATGCCAGCGACAATCATAGTTTTTATTATTTTGGGAAGCGGGTTTCTGATGTTGACCCTCGTAATATTAAAGGGCAATTAATCAGTCACAAATTATATTGGCTTAATGACACTCAAGTGGTCTTGAGAAATCAAATTATAGAAGCTGCAAATCCCCGAACATTTTCAAATTTTGATGATAACTTCCCACAATGGAATTATTCAGAAACAGAAGGGAAATATACAGTTTACTATGATGATGAAATATTGAAAGCTGTTGATTTCGACTCTTTTACACCGTTATTTAGCGGTTATGCCAAAGATAAAAACCACATTTTTTATGGCGAAAATATTATTGTACCGGAGGCCGACTTGCAGACGTTTGAAATACTCACTACAAGCTATGAGTTCGCTCGCGATAAAAGTAATATTTATTATTTATCTGGAAATGAAACGAGCGTAATAAACGGGCTTGATCCTGACTCTTTCGAGGAAATTGAGCGAAATTATATTAAGGATAAAAGTGGTGTATATCATTATAGCCAGTCTGATGGTGTTCAGCGCATCCATGATGCAGATGTTGAGAGCTTTGCAGTAACTTATTATGATGAAAGTACAAATTCAGATGCGCTAGATAAAAAGCACTATTACATGCGAGGTGAAATTGTCAGCTCTAGAAGTGACTTTTGATCAAGCTTATTGAAGATGGATTGGTTTTCCTGATGACAACCTAGTTATAGAAGAAATTAGTAGTTGTTTACTATACTTGATTAAAACACTCGGGTATTAGATAATCAAAACAATGTAGGTATAGAGGGTTATGGTATGTCAGAAGAATTACCCATTAAGTTCAGCGATGCAGCTGCTGTTCGCGTTAAACAGTTAATCGACGAAGAAGAAAATCCAGATCTAAAACTGCGTGTTTATGTAACAGGCGGAGGTTGTTCAGGTTTCCAATATGGTTTTACTTTTGATGAAAAAGCAAACCCAGGCGATTTAGAAATTGTAAAAAATGGCGTAACCTTAGTGGTTGACCCAATGAGTATTCAATATTTAGTTGATGGTGAGGTGGATTACACCGAAGGACTTGAAGGCGCACGCTTTTTTGTTTCCAATCCCAATGCAACTACCACCTGCGGGTGTGGCGCTAGTTTCAGCGTTTAAAGCAATTGATTAAAGCCGCAGCTAGCGGCTTTTTTATTACCTAAAAAATCTTCTTATCTAAAATTACTGCGTAGCTATTATTTCATTAACTGATGCTGTTGTTGCTGATCTGAGCTTTGTAACCTTGCTGACTTTAGCGCTTATTTTTTGTTTATAGATGCTAAGTGAACGTCAAATTGGCTTACTTTAGCTTAAGTCACTCATTTATGTAGGGTGAGTGACTTGGAGCATTAGAATAAAAAAACCTAACACTATTGCAGAAAACGCTAAAATATATATAAAGCCTTTCTTACCTTTTTTGATCGGTACGCCATTTGATTTAAGAAAAAAGTACCAAACTAAGCAGAGGATAATGGGTAGTAAAAACAATAATCTGAACATAAACGCTTGCTCCTAACAATAAAGGGACAGTTAATAATGTAACTATTTAATTTATAAGTCAAAAATAATTAATCATAAAAAAGGTTTATTTAAATTAATTATTTGTTACATTAAAAAGGAACTAATTATAGAACGTGCGTTTTGTTGTGACTTTAACAATAAAGCTGCTCATCTATAATAGCTGATTCCTTAAATGGGTACTCGGCTGAAATTAGTTATTTCACATGAGTCTGAATAGTATATAATGTATCCAAGAGCGAGACGGGCAAATTTCACTCTTAATTAATTAACTTTAAATCATCTAGTAGGAGATGTTTTTTATGATGGGTAAAACAGTTTCTTCTGAAGAAAACTCAAAACTAACCAAGTGGCTTAAAACTAAGCGTCACGAGAAAGGTCACACAATGCGTAGCCTTGCTCAAGTACTTGGTACACCACATTCATTTATTGGCAAAATTGAAAACCAAGAGCGCCGTTTAGACGTAATTGAATTTTTACGTTATTGTGATGCATTAGAAGTCGACCCGTATGAAGGTTTAGGCTTATTAAAAGAAGACTAATATTTAGTTTCTTTTTGTAAGCGCAGGGAAGCGCTCTCATTGATGTGAAATGATTTCTTTCCCTTATTAATTCCTACCGTGATAACTATTTTCTAATTCATACAATTTATGCCGAATAAGATATAAGAATATTAGTGATGGTATTACCATCAGGGCAGTCAAAATAAAAAATAACGACCAATTTCCACCTAACCAATCATCAATCACCACACCGCTATAACTTGAAAGTAAGGTTCGTCCTAAATTTCCCAATGACGCTAATAAAGCATAATGTGTTGCGCTAAAAGCGCGATCACATAGCATAGATATAAATGCTACCATAGCAACTAATGACCATGCTTGAGTAAAGCCATCGACGACAATTGCCATTGCGTACAAGTGTTCTTGCGGGCCTGCGAGAGCGATCCAAGAAAACATTAAGTTAGAAGCAGCCATTGCCACACCGCTAATAAACAAACCTTTAACGATGCCGTACTTGTGATTAAAAATACTGCCTAAAAATGCGAACACAATGGTGATAAGCCCCGTGCCGAGCTTTGAATAGTTTGCTATTTGAGTGTTTGAAAAGCCGACTTCTTTATAAAACACAATCGACATACGGGCCAAAAATGCTTCACCAATTTTAAATAAAAAGATAAAAGCGAGCAGCGCAAGTGCAGTCTTCACGCCATTACGAGCGAAGAATGTTTTAAAAGGATCAAGTACAGTAACAGCCAACCATGCTGCAACTTTAGTTAATTGTGTTTGCTTACCAAGCGCCAGCTTTTGCCGATAAATACGTTCTAGTTCAGCATGAACAACTTCGCGGTTAGATTCAGGTTCTTTTGCCCAAAATACACAACTCATAAGTAATAACATCACAATAGCTAAAAAGTAATACACTTGTGGCCAGTCAATACTTGGCATATCTGCCATATAAAACGGAATAGCACCTAGCAGAGCATAACCGCTCCACCAACCAGAAGTAGCCATTGCTGCTGCGGCGGTTGCTTTGTGGCTTTCGTTTTCACTGAGGGTATCGATACGAAAAGCATCAATAGCAATATCTTGAGTCGCTGAGGCGATAGCAATTAATAAGCACAACGCAGCTGCGATGGCTAAATGCGCGGTGATATCTAATCCTGCCAGTAAAATAACTCCCAGCAAAATAAAGCATTGGCAAAATAGTATCCAACTACGGCGCTGGCCTAGCCAGTTATATAGCAACGGCAGCTTTATTCTATCGACTAAGGGTGACCATAAAAAATTAATGCTGTAAGCACCAAATACAATACCAAATAAGCCAATCATGCTGCGACTGAGGCCTTCATCTTTTAGCCACGCAGACATCACGGAGCCTATGAGGACCCAAGGAAAACCGCTGCTCATACCAAAAATAAACACATTTATAAGTCGTTTATCTTTAAAGTACGAAAAATATTCTGATACCGACAAGCTTTTAGTCATAACGCCTTCATTGGCAATAGCGGTTTGGCCGCTATTTTTATTGTTATAGTGGGGTTGGCTCTAATACAGTTATATTTAAAATAACAACCGGGGTTTTTGGTACAAAGTCATAACCAATTTTTTCATTAAATCCCGTTTCAACTTGCATTATTTTATCAAGCGTTTCGTAGCCTTCCATTACCATACCGAACACGGCAAAGCCCCAGTCTTTACCTGGGTTTAGGTGGTCGTTATTGTCCATGTTAAAGAAAAACTGACGAGTACCAGAATGAGGTTGACGATCTTGATAGGCCATGGCGATACTGTACATATCGTTTTTTGAACCGTTACCGCTTTCATTAAAGATTGGATCGCCTTCATAAACGCCGTCGTAATTTCTATCGTAACCACCACCTTGAATGACAAAGTCTCGGTCGTTTTCTACATCACGTTCAACACGATGAAATACGGTGCCTTTATAGCTGCCATCCATCACGTAAGTTAAAAAATTATTGACGGTGATAGGGGCTTTTGAGCGATCCATCTCGACTATGATTTTCCCCATTGTGGTAGTTATTTCAACTCGTGGGAACATATTGTTTTTTTGCACAAAGCGTCCTTCGGTCGCTGCCATTACGGTTTGGCTAAGTTGCACTAATATAAATATAAATAATAAAAATAGACGTTTCATGGTTAACCTTCTAAAAATGCGAGTAATTCAGGGTCTGATACCATGCGGGTAATTAACTGCTCAGTCAACTTATTGAGTTGTCCTTCAATTTTTGCTCTATCGTGACCTAGCGGTCCTTCAAGGCTTGCATTACCACGGTAAATTTTACTGAAGTTACTATCGCTGCGAATAACACGCACACCTAATTCAATCTTTGCATTGCTGGTATGCGACATCATTTTTTCAGTTACTACGGCTTGCAGTGTATGAATATCAACTTCAAAACGAGTAGTCGCAAGATTTGAAATGCTTGCACTGTTTCGGCTAAGAGCGCTATCAAGGGCACTTTTAATTGATTCAGTAAGGCCTTGGCTGGCAATTGTTTGGGTTTTGTCTGAGGTTATTAATTTTAATGTTGCTGGGTCACCTCTAAGATCAATAACACTGGTACTTAAACTTTGATTAATTGAGCTTAATTTGCCACCTTGATAGAGCGGATTTAAGATCAATTGATTAGGCTGACTACTGCAAGCCGACAGTGATAATAAAGCACAACAAGGTAAAACATATTTCATCATAGCTATAGCATTCCATTATTTTTAGTGGCACTTAATACTACAAACTTTTTATTTGAACCAAGTAATTCACAATTGCCAAACATACGTTTTAGTTTGTCATGGTAGTCCAAGTGGCGGTTACCAATAATACGTAATTCTCCGCCATTTTTTAATGTGTCTTTGGCTTGTTTAAACATTTGCCATGCAATGTGATCTGTCACGGCTTGTGCTTGGTGAAAAGGCGGATTACATAACACTATATCGACACTTTCACGTTCAAAGCCCGTTAAGCAATCATTTTCAATAAAGCGGCATTGCTCAAACTTATCTTCCATATTAAGCTCTACAGTTAATCGTGCTGATTCAACCGCCATATATGATTCGTCCACAAAGGTAACTTCAGCATTAGGGCAGCGTGCGAGTGTCATCAAACCCACCACACCATTACCGCAACCTAGATCAATAATACTTTTTGCTTTATTGGTTTGTGGTAAAAAGTCAAAAAAGAACCGTGCACCAATGTCCAGAGAATCCCGCGAGAACACATTGGCGTGATTACTAATGGTAAAATCAGTGCCTTCAAGAGGCCAATTAACAGGAAAATCAGCAGCTTTATAACCACCTTCCGCTTGGCTAATAATTAGGCGAGATTTTTTCACTGCTAAACTAGTTTTAGTTTCACCAATAAATTGCTCGAAAGCTTTAATTGTTGAATTATGTACATCTTTGGTTTTTGCTGCGCCAATAACCGGAGTGCCAGGTGCGAGTACTTCGCTGAGCTCAGATAATTGATATTGCAAGAAGCCTAATGTGCGTGGCACTTTTAAAATAACTAAATCAACGTGTTCAGGCAAAGCCGATAAGCTATCTAGCTGGCTAAATGCGGTGGTTGGTATTTTATTTTCTGTTAAGTTGTAAGCCGCCGCTTGGTGGCTAATATAAGAATCGTTTACTGAACAAACCGTTAATTGTTGTTTACTAAAATAACAAGACAAGGCTCCAAAACTATCATTTAAAATCAGCAAAGAGCGACAATCAGGATAATGTTCAGTAACATAGTCAATTAGGTACTCGTCTGCTGAATCCCAAGCTTGTAAGCTACGGTTTTTTTGATCCAAAGGAAAACGTTCAAGAGTAAATGTTTTATCGCCGAACTGTGCTTGCGTGGTCATAATAGTTAGTGATCAGTAATCAAATGATAGGTAAATTCTAACATGCAACGGCAAAAGGCCAACCCCCATATGTTACCAAATGGCTTTTACTACCAAGCAAAAGCGTTAAGTGCGCAAAAAAGTCTCGATTTATTCTACTATTTACGCGACTCACTGACTTGGCAGCAACCAAAAACGACCGTGTTTGGGAAAACGAACCCCATTCCACGTATGCAATGTTTTATTGCTGATGCTGGTGTACGTTACGGTTATTCTGGTTCGACATTAAATGTTGAACCATGGCCTGATGTATTAGATGCCATGCGACTACGATTAAATAAACAATTTGATGTTGGATTTAATGCCTTATTAGTTAACTTATACCGTGATGGGAATGATTGCATGGGCTGGCACGCCGATGATGAAGCAGAACTTGGCCATGAGCCTATTATTGTATCGCTTTCATTAGGGGCTGAACGAGTATTTAAAATAAAACATAAAGTAACCAAGGAAGTCACTTCGCTTACGTTACACAGCGGCAGTTGCTTGGTTATGAATGGACTTAGCCAGCAACAATATCTACATGCGCTACCTAAACAAACACGTTTGGCACACCCTCGAATCAATTTAACTTTTCGAACAATTTTTCAAAAATGAATATTTGTTGGCCTTTATAGTAGTGGCCTTGATATAGTAAGCACATAAATAACCAGTAAAATATGAGTGTTTTATGTCAATGCAACAACAGATTGAAAGCAAGTTAGCTGATGCGATTGCGTGTAAGCACCTTAATGTGGTGAACGAAAGCCATATGCATAGTCGTGGTAGCGATTCACACTTTAAAGTGATTGTAGTAAGTGAAGAGTTTAGCGGTAAACGTTTATTGCAACGCCATCGTCAAATTAATGAAGTGCTAAAAGATGAGTTAGCGAATCATATTCATGCATTGGCTATCCATACTTTTACTCCTGATGAATTTACAGAGCAAAGTGGTCAGGTTGCTGACTCACCGACTTGTTTAGGTGGCTCTAAATTAGATTAGCGGCAAGGTCTGAGAGTACACAAAACTCATCAGACCTGTATTTTTACAATTAGCCTTTAAACTAGCGCTAATTTTTATTGAGATAAATATAGGATGATCAATGGTCATTAAGCCTAAAATTCGCGGTTTCATTTGTACTAACGCCCACCCAGTAGGTTGTGCAGAGCACGTACAAGAACAAATTAACTATGTAAAACAACAAGGCGCATTAAAAAATGCCCCTAAAAATGTATTAGTTATTGGTGCTTCAACTGGCTATGGCCTTGCATCTCGTATTACTGCTGCATTTGGTGGCGGTGCTAAAACTTTAGGTATTTTCTTCGAAAAAGAAGGTACTGAGCGTAAAACCGGTTCTGCAGGTTGGTATAATACTGCTGCATTTCAAGCGGCCGCAGACGCTGAAGGTTTATGGTCAAAAAATATTAATGGCGATGCGTTCTCTAACGAAATCAAACAAAAAGCGATTGATACAATTAAAGCGGATTTAGGCAAAGTAGACCTAGTTATATACAGCCTTGCATCGCCGCGTCGAACTGATCCAAATACCGGCGAAGTTTACTCATCAACGCTTAAGCCAATTGGTAACTCAGTTACGACTAAAAACTTAAACACCTCAAAACGTGAAATTGATGCTATTACTGTAGAAGCTGCAAACCAAGATGATATTGATAACACTATTAAAGTGATGGGCGGCGAAGACTGGGAAATGTGGATTGATGCATTAAAAGAGGCTGATGTACTAGCTGATAACTTTAAAACCAGTGCTTATACTTATATCGGTAAAGAACTAACATGGCCAATTTACGGTCACGCGACTATTGGTAAAGCGAAAGAAGATTTAGATCGCGCAACCGTAGCAATCAAAGAATCAACTAAAGCATTAAACGGTGAAGCTTATGTATCATCATTAAATGCAGTGGTCACCCAAGCAAGTTCTGCAATTCCTATTATGCCGCTTTATATTTCAGCGCTATTTAAAGTAATGAAAGCGGATGGGACCTATGAAGGCACAATCGAGCAAATTCACGCGTTATTTACTGAGAACCTTTATGGAGACTCACCACGCTTTGATGACGGCGGTCATTTATTCCAAAACTACAAAGAGCTGGAAGATGATGTACAAGCGCGTATTCAAACTGTGTGGGACAGCGTAACCACAGAAACAATAGACGAATTAACTGATTACGTGGGTTACCACAATGAGTTTTTACGTTTATTTGGGTTTGGTATTGATGTTGTTGATTATGAACAAGATGTCGATCCAGTTGCCGCTATAGCTAACATGATTGATTAATTCAGCCATGTTTATTTGAAAAGTCGCTATGGCGACTTTTTTTATTGATAAATTTTACTTTATCGTTATTTAGCGGATTAATTTCCATCCCACCTCGCAAGCAATAGCACTTTGGTCTATATTGAATTTTATTCAAATGCGGCTAATAGGTTAAATAACTGCTCCTGTCGTATAAATTTCATAATTACACTCGCATAGTGACCCTGATTGATGTTAAAATTCGGGCAATATATGTGAGGAATTTTACTGCGTTGCTTGTTTTGTAATTTAAACAGGCGGTTCTTCGTTATCTTGAATTTGGCTTAGGGTTATCAAGAAAAGCGACGTGGTCGGTACGATTTTTCAGTTTCTTTCCGTTAATGTAGTGCAAGTGCGTATGATCAACATAAAAAAAGGTCTGGACTTACCCATAGAGGGCGCGCCTCAGCAAGTTATTCATGATGGTTCTACCGTCAAACGTGTAGCTGTGCTAGGTGAAGAGTTTATTGGTATGCGTCCAACCATGCATGTTCGTGTGGATGACCAAGTTAAAAAAGGCCAGGTACTTTTTGAAGACAAAAAGAACCCAGGTGTATTATTTACTGCTCCAGCTGCTGGTACAGTAAAAGAAATTAATCGTGGTGCAAAACGTGTGCTGCAATCTGTCGTTATTGAAATAAACGGCAGTGAGCAAATCACCTTTGACGCTTTCTCGACTGAGCAACTTTCGAGTCTCGATCGTGAAAAAGCCAAAGAAGTACTGATCCAGTCAGGTCAATGGACAGCATTACGTGCTCGTCCATTCAGCAAAGTAGCAGCTGTGGATGCAAATCCTAGCTCGATCTTTGTGACGGCTATCGACACTAACCCTCTTGCTGCAGATCCTGCAGTGATTATTGCTGAAAATGTACAAGCATTTGAAGCAGGTTTAGCTGTGGTATCACGTCTGACTGATGGTAAGGTATTTGTTTGTAAACAAGCAGGTAGCCAAGTACCTAGCTCATCAATTCCTCAAGTAGAAGTACATGAGTTTGGTGGCGTACATCCGGCTGGCCTTGTTGGCACACATATCCATCACTTAGATCCAGTATCGGTAAGCAAGCAAGTTTGGCATATCGGTTACCAAGACGTTATTGCCTTTGGTCACTTATTCCTAACTGGTGAAATTAGCACAGACCGTGTGATTTCTCTTGCTGGTCCGCGTGTTAAAAACCCACGTTTAGTGAAAACTCAACTGGGTGCTGCTTTAGATGATTTAGTTGCAGGCGAATTAGAAGACGGCGATAACCGTGTTATCTCTGGCTCTGTTTTAGCGGGCGCTACTTCACAAGGTCCTCAAGCATTCTTAGGTCGTTACCACATTCAAGTATCGGTATTACTTGAAGGTCGCGAAAAAGAGTTGTTTGGTTGGATTGCTCCAGGCACAGATAAATTCTCAGTAACACGTACTTTCTTATCACACCTTACACCGAGTCGTTTATTTAAAATGACAACGTCAACAGGTGGTTCAAAACGTGCCATGGTACCACTTGGTAGCTATGAGCGTGTTATGCCTTTAGATATTTTGCCAACGCCTTTATTACGTGACTTAATTGCCCGTGATTTGGATAGTGCAATTTCATTAGGGGCACTTGAACTTGATGAAGAAGATTTAGCGTTATGTACCTTCGTTTGTCCAGGCAAATACGAGTATGGTTCAATCCTACGCGATTGCTTGACTACGATCGAGAAGGAAGGCTAGAGAGATGGGTTTAAAGAAATTTCTAGAAGATATCGAGCCGCATTTTGAAGCCGGTGGTAAACATGAAAAGTTTTATGCACTGTATGAAGCAGCTGCAACTATTTTTTATACCCCTGGTCACGTAAATAAAGGCGCGACACACGTTCGTGATAACATCGACCTAAAACGCATGATGATTTTAGTGTGGATGGCGACGTTCCCTGCAATGTTTTTTGGTATGTTCAATATCGGTCATCAGGCCGCTGGTGCATTAGCACAAGGTTTTGAACTAGCAAATTCTTGGCAAGTTGGCCTGTTCCAGATATTTGGTGGTGAATTAACTGCTGAATCCGGCTGGGGCGCTAAAATGTTTTATGGCGCATGTTTCTTCCTACCTATTTACGCAGTTACATTTGCTGTAGGTGGTTTCTGGGAAGTCATATTTGCTTCAGTGCGTAAGCATGAAATTAACGAAGGTTTCTTCGTAACGTCTGTGTTATTCGCGCTTATCCTACCTGCAACCATTCCTTTATGGCAAGTTGCACTAGGTATTACATTCGGTGTAGTAATCGCTAAAGAAATCTTTGGTGGTACTGGTCGTAACTTCTTAAACCCTGCATTAGCGGGTCGTGCGTTTTTATTCTTCGCATACCCTGCACAAATTTCAGGTGACACAGTATGGACAGCAGTAGATTCATTCTCTGGTGCAACTATGCTAGGTCAAGCGTTTGTTGGTTCACTTGATTACAGCAACATGGCTCTTTGGTGGGATGCGTTTTATGGTTTCATTCAAGGTTCAGTAGGTGAGACATCGACACTTGCATTGCTAGTTGGTGGCTTATTCCTCATTTACGTACGTATTGCTTCATGGCGCATCGTGCTAGGTGTGTTCTTGGGTATGGTGGCAACTGCATTCTTATTAAATGCTGTTGGTTCTGATACTAACCCAGTATTTGCAATGCCTTGGCATTGGCACTTTGTACTTGGTGGTTTTGCTTTTGGTATGTTCTTTATGGCGACAGACCCTGTGTCTGCAGCATTTACTGACAAAGCAAAGTTCGCATATGGCGCACTAATTGGTGTGATGGTAGTAATGATCCGTGTAATTAACCCTGCATTCCCTGAGGGTATGATGCTAGCAATCTTATTTGCTAACTTATTCGCACCATTGTTCGATCACTTCGTAGTGCAAGCTAATATCAAGCGGAGGTTGGCACGTAATGTCTAGTAATAACGAATCAATCGGCAAAACGCTAAGCGTTGTTGTAGCACTATGTTTAGTGTGTGCAATCATCGTATCGTTTGCTTCAGTTCAGCTTCGCCCTTTACAGCAAGCTAACAAAACGCAAGATATTCAAAAAAATATCTTGGCAGCTGCGGGCATTGATGTATCTGGTTCTGTATCAGAAACTTTTAAAGCTAAGATCGAAACTCGCCTAGTTAATATGGAAACAGGTGAGTCTCAAACTGGCGAAGCAGTTCAGGCTAAAATCGACGCTTTCGATTTTGAAAAAAGCAAGTTTGATCAAAAAATTAGCTTTGCATTAAAAGCAGAGGGCATTAAGGATATCGCTGGTATTCAGCGTATGACTCATGAGTCTCCTGCATATATCTCGAAAAAAGCAGATGGTTCTACAGATGCTATCATTTTACCAATCCAAGGTTATGGCCTTTGGGGTATTATGTATGGTTTCTTAGCGCTTGAAAGCGATGGCGAGACAATTAAAGATATTAACTTTTATAAGCACGGTGAAACACCAGGTCTAGGTGGGGAAATTCAAAATCCACAATGGACTGCTAAATGGGGTGGCAAAGAGCTACCTATTGATGTAGTAAAAAGCGGCGCTAAAAATGATCATCAAATTGATGGTTTATCTGGTGCAACTTTAACTTCAAATGGTGTTGATCACACAGTTGACTTTTGGACTGGCGAAAACGGCTTTGGTCCTTTCCTTGCGAGAGTACGTGAAGGAGCGTTGAAATAATGGCTGATACTAAAGAAATGAAGTCGGTCCTATTTGGTCCGGTACTGGCAAACAACCCAATCGCATTACAAGTACTTGGTATTTGTTCTGCGCTTGCGGTAACGTCGAGCTTAAAAAATGCTTTAATCATGTCAATCGCATTGACCTTGGTAACAGCGTTCTCAAGCTTCTTTATCTCAATTATTCGTAACCAGATCCCGTCATCTGTACGTATTATCGTGCAAATGACCATTATTGCATCATTGGTAATCGTTGTTGACCAAGTATTACAAGCCTTCTCTTATGCTACGGCGAAAGAGTTGTCTGTATTCGTTGGTCTAATCATTA
This sequence comes from Pseudoalteromonas sp. SG43-6, assembly GCF_014164365.1. Taxonomy (NCBI): domain Bacteria; kingdom Pseudomonadati; phylum Pseudomonadota; class Gammaproteobacteria; order Alteromonadales; family Pseudoalteromonadaceae; genus Pseudoalteromonas; species Pseudoalteromonas sp. SG43-6. The sequence goes on along the minus strand of NZ_JACJEZ010000028.1, from coordinate 55,442 downwards.
CTAACTGTATCGTGATGGGTCGTGCAGAAGCATACGCAATGAAGTCGCCGCCAGTAATGTCGTTCCTTGATGGTATCGGTAATGGCTTAGGTTACTCAGTAGTGTTACTGACTGTTGGCTTTATTCGTGAACTATTTGGTAAAGGGTCATTATTTGGTGTTGAAATCATCCCTCTTGTACAAGATGGTGGTTGGTATCAACCTATGGGTCTATTGATTTTACCGCCTAGTGCATTCTTCATCATTGGTTTATTCATTTGGGTACTTCGTACTTATAAGAAAGACCAAGTAGAAGCGAAAGGGTAAGGGGCAGACTGTGGAACATTATATTAGTTTATTCGTAAAAGCAGTTTTCATTGAAAACTTAGCTTTGGCCTTCTTCCTAGGTATGTGTACTTTCCTTGCAGTATCAAAGAAAGTTACAACGTCTATCGGTCTAGGTGTGGCAGTTATCGTGGTATTGGGTATCTCAGTACCAGTTAACAACTTGGTTTATCATGCGGTTCTTGCACCTGGTGCACTTGAGTGGCTTGGTTATCCTGACGCGGATCTTAGCTTTTTACGTTTCTTGACGTTTATCGGTGTTATTGCGGCACTTGTACAAATTCTTGAAATGGCATTAGATAAGTTCTTCCCAGCACTTTATAACGCGTTAGGTATCTTCCTACCATTGATCACAGTTAACTGTGCAATCTTTGGTGCGGTATCTTTCATGGTTGAACGTAACTATAACTTCACTGAATCAGTGGTTTATGGTATCGGTTCTGGTGTGGGTTGGGCGCTAGCAATTACTTTGCTTGCTGGTATCCGTGAGAAAATGAAATATTCAGACGTGCCAGACGGCTTACGTGGTTTAGGTATTACCTTTATCACTGTTGGCTTGATGGGTCTTGGCTTTATGTCATTCTCTGGCATTTCACTTTAATAGGTAGCGAGGATAAATCATGAGTTATGAGATTTTCTTAGGCGTTGGTGTTTTCATCGCTATCGTTGTACTGCTAGTTTTAGTCATCATTGGTGCTAAATCTCAGTTAGTTGCAAGCGGTGACATCATCATTGGCGTAAATGGCGATCCAGACAAAGCCATTACAACATCTGCAGGTACCAAGCTTTTAGGCGCGTTATCTGAGTCAGGTATTTTCGTATCATCTGCATGTGGTGGCGGTGGCTCTTGTGGTCAGTGTCGTGTACACATTCATTCTGGTGGCGGCGATATCTTACCAACTGAACTTGATCACATCTCTAAAGGTGAAGCCCGTGAAGGCTGTCGTTTAGCGTGTCAGGTAAATGTTAAAAATGACATGGAAATTGAACTTGAAGAGTCAATTTTCGGTGTTAAAAAATGGGATTGTGAAGTTATCTCTAACGATAACAAAGCAACCTTCATTAAAGAACTTAAACTACAGATCCCTGATGGCGAGTCAGTACCGTTTCGTGCCGGTGGTTATATTCAGATTGAAGCCCCTGCGCATCACGTTAAATATGCTGATTTCGATGTACCAGAAGAGTATCGTGGCGATTGGAACCATTTTGGTTTCTTCAAGCTGGAGTCAAAAGTAGACGAAGAAACAATTCGTGCTTACTCAATGGCTAACTACCCAGAAGAAGAAGGCATCATCATGCTTAACGTGCGTATAGCTGCGCCGCCGCCAAGAGATTTAAGCTTACCTTGTGGTAAAATGTCATCGTACATTTGGTCACTTAAAGAAGGTGATAAAGTAACTATCTCTGGTCCATTTGGTGAGTTCTTTGCAAAAGATACTGATGCTGAAATGGTATTTGTAGGTGGTGGTGCTGGTATGGCACCTATGCGTTCACACATCTTTGACCAACTTAAGCGTTTGAACTCTAAGCGTAAGATGAGTTTCTGGTATGGTGCACGTTCTAAGCGTGAAATGTTCTATGTTGAAGATTTTGACGGCCTAGCGGCTGAAAATGATAACTTCGTATGGCATACCGCGCTTTCAGATCCACAACCAGAAGATAACTGGGAAGGCTATACTGGCTTTATCCATAACGTGTTATTTGAGAACTATCTTAAAGATCACGAAGCGCCAGAAGATTGTGAGTTCTACATGTGTGGTCCTCCAATGATGAACGCCGCTGTTATCACTATGTTGAAAGACTTAGGTGTTGAAGACGAAAATATCTTACTAGATGATTTCGGTGGCTAACACCCGTATCAAAACAGTTTAGTTTTGGTTAGAATATCAGCCTCGTAGCAATATATGTTACGGGGCTTTTTTATTTCCATTACTTAAGTAGGCTGCTATGAATAGAGTTTTTCACCGACAAGGCATGATTGCCATCTTTTTTCTTACCCTCACTTTACTCATTAGTGGCTGTGGCCAAAATGATGAGCCCCAAGAGTTATACCTTGAAGGTAAAACTATGGGTACTACTTACCATATTAAGGTCTTCGCCAAGCAACAAAAGCTGGATTCATTAAATTTATTACCAGAAGTAACTCTGTTGCTAAAAGATATAAATCAATCAATGTCGACTTATATTGATGATTCTGAAATCAACACTTTTAATCGTCTTCCCGCAGGTCAAGTTATGCCTATTAGCCGTGATTTTAGAGCAGTTGTAAGCGAGTCCATCCGCTTAGGAGAGTCTACTAAGACTCTTGATGTGACCATGGGACCACTGATTGATTTATGGGGTTTTGGTCCTGATAAAAAACCAACAAAACGTCCAACAGATGAAGAGCTCGCAGCCATGGTTGCACAAATTGGGGTTGATAAACTAATACTGACTGAGCAAGGCCTAGCGAAAACAGTAGCGGGTTTAGAATTATCATTTTCTTCTACTGCAAAGGGGTATGGGATAGATAAAGTAGCTGAATTATTAGAAAGCCATGACTTAACTGATTATATGGTTGAGATTGGTGGTGAGTTACGTGTATCAGGTAAAAAACCGAATGATCAAGATTGGCGTATCGCTATTGAGCAACCGGATGCTGAGCCTGGTGTGCGTAAAGTGCACCGTGTATTAGCGCCGGGTAATAACGGCATTGCGACATCGGGTGATTATCGCATTTACTATGAGATGGATGGTATTACCTATAGCCATTTAATTGATCCAGCAACCGGTATGCCAAGTCGTCATGATCTAGTATCGGTTACTGTATTGCATCCATCAGCGATGACAGCTGACGGCCTTGCAACAGCACTGACTGTGATGGGGATGGATAAAGCCAAAGCCTATGCTGAAAAAAATGATTTACCGGTTTATCTGATCGGCAAATCAAAAGATGGCTTAGTGACTTATTCGAGCCCTGCATTTAAACCCTATTTGTAGCGCGGTTTAAATCAGTTTATAATAGCAACAGCTTGGTGATTATCATCAAGCATTATTTTATTGCTGATCAATAGGGGCTAAGCAATGTCACTTTTTCTTCTTACGTTTGGTTTACTGCTTTTAATTGTCGCAGCGATGGCTGTGGGCATGATAGTGCAAAAGAAATCTATGGCCAGCAGCTGTGGTGGTTTAGGCTCTGTAGGCATTGATAAAGCTTGTGATTGTGATGACCCATGCGACAAACGCAAAAAGCGTATGGCAAAAGAGCAAGTTTGGAAAGAAAACCAAATATTATAAGCTCTTGATAGCTATCAAATATACATTAAAAAGCGCCTCTTTAATAACAGGCGCTTTTTTAATGCCCACTTACGGCTAAAATGTGTCAAGTAATCGACCACTGCGACAATATGTCACACCCAGTGAAGCTCGTATGGACTGTATAATATGATGAATAAATTATAATACTATCCTACGTTTATGTTCGGAGTGATCATGGTTCTGCATGTTTTGCCGGTTTTTACTGCTCTTTCTTTATTAACTGTTTCTTCAGTTAGTGCACAAACCCAGCCGCAAGGAAATAATAATACTCAAAGCTCAGGAGATACTAGTTTTGCTGTTGGTGACACAATCAGCATTGTTGGTACACGGTTTATAGACAGTTCTCGAGCGCTTACTTCTGTCGATAGAATGTCGCCAGATGTTGCCCAAAATACCGATTTTGATTATGCCTGGCAGTTAGTGGGTAAAATGCCAGGAATTATGCTGACGGAGTTTAATCAAGGTACTACTAGCGGTAAGCTATCATTTCGAGGCTTTAATGGGGAAGGCTCGGTGAATGCTGTTAAACTACTGATTGATGGTATTCCCGCCAATACCAATGATGGCAACATGCCGTTTATTGATATGATTTTCCCTATTGAGATTGATGCTGTAGAAGTTATACGGGGCACTAATGATCCACGTTACGGGCTTAATAACATTGCTGGTAATGTTGCGTTTGCAACTCGCAGTGGTGGTAATTACCTTGATGGACGTGTTACCGCTGGCAGCTTTGGTGCTTACCAAGCTGAAGCTGCAATGGGTATAGCAAGTGGTAACTTTACTCAAAACTATGCTGTGGGTTATCGCGAAAAAGAAGGTTATCGCGAGCATTCCGAGCTTGATAAAAAAAGCATCTCAGGGAAGTGGGGATACGGTATTTCAAGTGATACAGAAGTTACTGCCAGTGCTCGCCATTATCAAGCAAATGCTGAAGAGCCTGGTTATTTAACCGCTGATGTTGCTTATTCTACGCCCAATGCAACTAATACCTACAATGAATCAGATAAAGACGCTCGTACTATCAGCCAATATAGTTTGGCCCTGGGGAGTCAAATAGCCGCACATACTCACTTTAATACACTGGCGTGGCTAAATGAATATAAGGACGACCGTTTTGTTAAGTTCTCAGCACTAGCCTCACAACAAAATCGCCTTAGTAAAGAAAAGCATTATGGCGCAAGTACATCATTAACTTATACACCTAAAATAGCAGCTATAAATGCACTTTTGGTTGAGGTCGGAGCCAGTATCGAGAATCAAGATGTAGTTTCAAAAAGGTATTTGACCAACGAGCGAGTAGTTGTGGAGCAAACTCGTGATCAAGATTTTGACCTCTCTGTCAAAGGGCTCTATATACAAACCATGATTGAGCCAACCTCGTGGTTACGCATTACTCCAGCTATACGGGTTGATTGGATTGATGGCGGATTTTATAACGCTTTGACTGACGAACATGCTGATATTAACGATTATGGTGCGATAAAACAGCCGAAATTATCGCTGGCGGTAATATCTTCTGAGCAGATAACCATTTTTGCCAACTGGGGAAAAACGTATCAGGTCGGTACCAACTCTGGGGCTTACTTAATTGGCGCAAGGCAGAAGCATCTAGCTCCTTCAATCAATGAGGGCTGGGAATCAGGGGTTAAGTGGAAGCCAAGTCGAGACAGTGAAATACGCATTGCTTTATGGCAGCAAACAGCAACGGGAGAATTTAAACGTAAATTAAACGACCCTCTTGGTGATTTTGATAACTTAGGAGCAACTAAACGCAAAGGTATTGATATACAAGCATCGTGGAGCCCAACAAATAAGTTTTCTTTGTGGGGCGCATTTGCTTGGCAACAAGCCCAAATAGACATCGCAGATCCAAGCACGCCAGAGTACACAGGTAATAACATTGACCATATTCCTAATCGTTTATTCACAGCAGGCATTGATTATCAATTAACAACCCAATTAAATTTGGCTGCAACACTGCGTACGCAATCTGATTACGAATTAACACCAAGTAATAGCCAAGGACGATATGGTGACTTTACTCAACTTAGGCTTAAAGCAAGTTATGACGTTAATTCGGCACTGATGTTAAGCGCGCAAGTTGATAACTTAACTGATGAGTATTATGAATATGTATGGTGGGATGGCTCGCAAACTCTGCATAGCCCAGCACAAGGTCGTGCTGTATCTGCTGCAATTAAGTTTAAGTATTAATGAGTAAGCAGTTACTCGCGTGGCGTAAGTTGGCAAGGCGACTTCATCTATGGTTGGGGTTAAGCCTTGGCATGTTTTTTGTGATCCTTTGCTTGTCAGGAGCTGCACTTGTTTATTATCCGCAAATAGATACCTGGTTGCATCCGGAATTAGCGAATGCAGCGCAGCAACCGTGTGATTACAACACTGCATTAAAAACATTACGCATGCAGTATCCAGATAAGCTGGGACCGTGGCGGTTTGAAGTGACCCCTGAACAACAATTCATTCCGGCGCGCTATTATAACCCTCAAGAGACTCAAGGGCAGGATTTTGCACCTATGATGGTGTGGTTGTCAGCTGATGGCAGCACCTTGCTCAGACAGTCATTTTGGGGCGATTACCTAGTAACTTGGCTGTATAACTTGCACTTTACTTTACTACTTGGCAGTACAGGGGCAATTATTGTCGGTTACCTTGGAATTGGCAGCGCGCTCTTATTACTCACAGGTTTAGTTGCGTGGTGGCCTAAGTCAGGTTTTTGGTTGAGGCAATTGCGTTTTAAGCGCCGCGCTGCTTTATTAGGACGCATGTACGATTGGCATAAAACAATCGGTTTAGTGATGTTGTTACCCTTGTTTATTCTTACTAGTACCGGTGCGATGCTAGCCTTGCCCAAAGAGACCAATGGCTTGCTTGGCTTGGTACTGGGCGAAGTCGAAAGTGCTGCAAGACCAGCACCACAATTAACTTTTTCAAACCCGCAAATTAGTGTTACTCAGGCTGTGAAAATAGCACAAATACAAATGCCTAAAGCACGACTTGCATGGATAGAAACTCCCAGCGTAAACCAAGGCTATTATCGGCTGCGCATGCAGGTAAGTGATGATAAATCGACACGCTTTCCAAACAGTTATATTGATATTAACCCACGCTCAGGTGAGGTAGTGAAGGTCTTCGATCTTAGGCAGCAAGGAACAAGTAACCAAATCAAAAACTGGCTACATCCCTTGCATAATGGCAGTGTAGGTGGGCTAAGCCTTAAAGTTCTGTGGATCATCGCCTCGTTGGCAAGCTTAGTGTTGGCTTGGCTAGGTTGGTATCGTTATTACCTACGTAAAAATACAGCCAAAAAGATCGCAAAAAATAACAAGCCCTGAGAACAGGGCTTACCTGACGTACTTAAATTTAAAGTTTTATAAGTTGACTACCTAATACGGCGTATTCGATGTGTTTATCGTTGCGTAGTAAAAAGTGTGCTTTAGCTCCACACTTTAGCATCGCGGTTTAAATCTATTCCTTGCGCATTAAAACGGGTTTGCAGCTGTGCGCCATCGGGATTGACCATAGGAATGATCATCAGTGATAGTTTTTTTTGCCAATTTTCTCGCCATGCATCATTTTTTGTTTCGATTGCATAGCTTAAAAAATCCGTTAATGCGGCACTTGCCGTATTTTCATCACCATGCATTTGGCTCCACATCATAACTTTGATTGGCCCCGAGCCAATATAAAATGCATCAATTGATTTACCTAAGAATGATTGACCTAAATTTTTTCGCTCTATGCTGGGGTGAGCAGCTAACGTATCTAGTAAAGGAGCAAGATCAGCGTGTGTAATCGCTGCTTTGTTTAATCCTTTAATTTGGTGCATTGCGATTGGTGCGGCAGTTAAGCTAAATGAGTAACTAAGTAAGCTAACTAGTATGGTTTTGCGAATCATATTAACATCCTGTTATTCTTATTTTGCAATTTTTTAAGAATATAATATTAATGTGGATCGGTCCAAAATTATCTTCACTTTAAGTGAAATCATTTCTCATAACTGTGATGCTTTACGGGCTTTATTTTCAATTGATTGTTTATTATAAAATAATATCTTTTGATAAAGTTTTTTGTGAACATTTAAGTTGATTTTAGGGCTAAAATTTAGACTAAAGTCTATGGGTTAATTTTTTTCATCTATCAGATTTATTTTTATCAGTTGTAAGCTTTGAGCTATTACACTAAATTTAGTTTCAAGGAAGCGAAATGAACAAGCCGCTTACAAAGAATCTTTATAATTGTGTGTGAAGATGTTGTCAAAGGCGGTTCAAGTTTAGTACAAACTGGGCTTGAACTGTTTTTATTTTACTGCCACATGATTAGACGAACTGAAAGTTTGTCACTGAATTACAGTGTTTATGAACAACGCTAAAACTGAATCTTTATAATTGTGTGTGAAGATGTTGTCAAAAAGACAGTTCAAGTTTAGTTAACCTGAGCTTGAACTGCTTTTATTTACTGCCACGCGATTAAATGAACTTATTGTTCATCAGTGAATCTACAATACGTATTGAAAAATATTAGAACCGAATCTTTATAATTGTGTGTGAAGATGTTGTCAAAAAGACGACTCAAGTTAGGGGATAACTTGGCTTGAGTTGCTTTTTATTTTAACTGACATGCAGTTAGATGGCGAAGCAGCCAATACTAAATTCAATAGCGAATACGCTATTAAACGAATCTTTATAATTGTGTGTGAAGATGTTGTCAAAAAGACGACTCAAGTTAGGGGATAACTTGGCTTGAGTTGCTTTTTATTTTAACCGACATGCAGTTAGATGGCGAAGCAGCCAGTACTAAATTCAATAGCGAATACGCTATTAAACGAATCTTTATAATTGTGTGTGAAGATGTTGTCAAAAAGACGACTCAAGTTAGGGGATAACTTAGCTTGAGTTGCTTTTTATTTTCTAAAAGCCGCCAATTATCATTTAAGTTATTTTTAAAGCGCCAGTATGGCGCTTTTTTTATAGCTGTAATTCAACATATTAATAAAAAGTTAGCCCGCTATGTTGTTTTATACTTGTAGCTTGTGTTGACTTTGTTATAATCCTCCCGAAATTTCAGTAATTACTGAAACTTTATTGATGTAAATCATATCAACGTAGTAAAAAATAGCGTAGTGCTGTTATTTGCTTGTTATTAAATTTCTAAGGCAAGTACGTTTGAACTCAAAAAATTGTCCACAAGCAACCCAGCAAACAACGTTTACACGTTGGCAGCTGCGTGCGCGTGCACTTTTTGCCGGACGTGAACTGTTTTCTGCATTAGTAATTTTATTAATTAACTCAGCCATGTTAGTAAATGGTAGTGTTGAAGATGCAACAGAATTAAAGGGCTTATTAACTGAAGGGGCTGTAGAGTCGTCTTTAATTAATGTATTGAGCTTTTTAGCGTATCCCGTTGTTTCATGCCAGTTGTTAATTGGTTTATGTTGGTTGATTTTTCACTTTTTTCCAGCGCGTCGTGCTGGGGTTATTTTACGTAAAGCAGCCTTTGCTTTTCGTGCTCCTAAAACATCACTTGTTGTACACAGCGCTCACGGCTGTCGTGCTCCACCCCTTGTATTCGGTTGAACGCTACTCGTTATTGATGGCTTGACTGGATTAGTCGCTTACTAATTTTGTTTCTTCACTAATAATGCTTAGCCGCAGTGTGTCTGCGATTCGGCCGCCCCATTAAATTTCCTTTGTGTTTAAATTTGTTACTACACGTTTAAGCCAGACTAGGAATAGTTTAAACCGTTGTTCTGACCTATTGGTATTCTTGGGTAAGGCAGCACACGTCAAATTTTAGGTTGTAGGATAGTCCTTTGTTAATTCGAAACCTCTGTAATATTGCTCTGGGCACAACTGTGCTCGCACTAACTGGCTGTAAAGGCGGGGTGCTTGATCCTAAAGGGCAAATTGGGATAGATGAAAAAAATCTGATCATTATTTCCACCGTGCTAATGCTCATAGTGGTTATTCCCGTCATTGTTATGACCTTGTACTTCGCCTGGAAATATCGCGATGGCCAAGATCAGCAAATTTATGCGCCAAAATGGGCTCACTCAGGAAAAATTGAAGCCGCTGTCTGGGCCATTCCTATTGTGATAGTGATTGTATTGGGTGTTATCACTTGGCAATCAACGCAACAGCTTGACCCTTATAAACCTCTTGAAGGCAAAGGCAAGCACTTGACTGTTGAAGTCGTGTCGCTGAATTGGAAATGGTTATTTATTTATCCTGAGCAAGGTATTGCGACGGTGAACGAATTGGTTTTCCCAGCCAATGTGCCTGTGGAATATAAAATCACCTCAGAAAGCACCATGAATTCATTTTTCATCCCACAACTGGGTAGTCAAATCTACTCAATGGCGGGCATGGAAACCAAACTGCATTTAATTGCTAATGAACCGGGTACGTTTAAAGGTTTTTCAGCTAACTACAGCGGTGCAGGCTTTACGGGGATGAAATTTAATGCCATCGCTACGCCAACACAAGCTGACTTTGATACGTGGGTAAACAAGGTGAAAAGCCAGCCAAACACGCTTTCTAAAGCGGATTATGATGCATTGGCGCAACCGAGTGAAAATAACCCTGTGAGCTATTTTGGTGATGTAGAAGAGGGCTTGTTTCACACCATCGTTATGAAATATATGCAGGCTCATGGTGATATGAACAAGATGCACAAAGCAATGCCTGAGCATAGCGGCCATGCAAATCACACAATGCACAGCGAGGGTGAGGAATAATTATGTCGTTATTTGGAAAATTAACATTAGATGCTATTCCGTTCCATGAACCTATTTTGATGGTGACAATGGCGGTAGTAGTGATTGCAGCAGCATTGATTGCCGCTTTGGTCACAAAATATAAAAAATGGGGCGTGCTATGGCACGACTGGATCACCTCAATCGATCATAAGCGCTTAGGCGTGATGTACATCATTCTTGCCTTGATCATGCTGTTTCGTGGTTTCTCCGATGCCATTATGATGCGAGCACAATTGGCGTTAGCCACAGGTGGCGCCACAGGCTATTTGCCGCCGGAGCATTATGACCAAATCTTCACCGCGCATGGGGTGATCATGATCATCTTTATGGCAATGCCATTTATGATTGGTTTAATGAACATTGTATTACCGCTGCAAATTGGTGCGCGTGATGTGGCATTTCCGTTTTTAAATAACTTAAGTTTTTGGTTAACTGCAGGTGGTGCAATATTAATTAATATTTCATTGTTCTGTGGTGAGTTTGCGAAAACAGGTTGGGTGGCGTATCCGCCGCTATCGGAGATGTCTTTCAGCCCTGGGGTCGGGGTCGATTATTATATTTGGGCGCTGCAAATATCAGGTATTGGTACACTATTAACGGCGGTAAACTTTTTAGTGACTGTGTTTAAAATGCGTGCCCCTGGTATGCGTTTAATGCAAATGCCTATTTTCACCTGGACATGTACATGGGCAAATATCTTAATTGCTGCATCATTCCCAATCTTAACGGCAGTGTTGACTATGTTAACCCTAGACCGTTATTTAGATTTCCATTTCTTTACTAATGAAGCTGGCGGTAACGCCATGATGTACATCAACCTGTTCTGGGCTTGGGGTCATCCTGAAGTATATATCTTGATTTTACCTGCGTTTGGTATTTTCTCTGAAGTTATCTCTACCTTTACCGGTAAACGCTTATTTGGTTATAAGTCAATGGTATATGCCAGTGGCGCGATTTCTATCTTAGGCTTTGTTGTGTGGTTACATCACTTCTTCACTATGGGGTCTAGTGCTAATGTTAACGCCTTCTTTGGCGTAATGACCATGGTCATTGCGGTGCCCACCGGCGTAAAATTGTTTAACTGGTTATTTACTATTTACCGTGGTCGTTTACGTATCTCAGTTCCTGTGCTTTGGACACTTGGCTTTATGGTCACCTTTACCATAGGCGGGATGACAGGGGTACTACTGGCAATTCCGGGTGCTGATTATGTATTACACAACAGCCTATTCCTAATTGCACATTTCCATAACACTATCATCGGTGGTGCGGTATTTGGTTACTTAGCTGGTTTTGCATTTTGGTTCCCTAAAGCAATGGGCTTTAAACTTCACGAAGGTTGGGGCAAGGCGTCTTTCTGGTGTTGGTTAATTGGTTTCTTTGTTGCATTTATGCCGTTATACGTACTTGGTTTCTTAGGTATGACGCGTCGCTTAAACCACACAAATAATCCAGATTGGAATATTTGGCTGTACATTGCTTTTGTTGGTGCAGTGATCATTATGTTCGGTATCTTATTCCAAGTTGTTCAGCTTATTGTCAGCTTTAAAAACCGTGAAGCACTAAAAGATACAACTGGCGATCCGTGGAATGGTCACACGCTTGAGTGGTCAACATCGTCACCGCCACAATACTATAACTTCGCTACGATACCGCATGTGCACGATATCGATACTTGGACTGATATGAAAGAGAAAGGCCAAGCGTATCAGCAAAAATCGAGTTACGCGCCTATCCATATGCCAAAAAATACCGCGGCAGGGGTGATGATGAGTGCCTGTTTTACCACATTCTGTTTTGCCATGATCTGGCATATTTGGTGGTTGGCAATTGTCGGTGTTATTGCTGGAGCCGCAGTATTCTTTAAACGCTGTTACACCAGCGATGTTGATTACTACGTGCAACCAGAAGAAATTCTTGAAATTGAAAGTGCACATAATGCCAGTGCCACAACATTTAACCAAGGTAAGGAGTTCAGCGCATGAGTTCGATCCCTGCTGATATGAATATCATCAATCATGATGCCCATGCTCACGAGCATCATGATACTGGTGGTGACACGGTATTTGGTTTTTGGCTTTATCTAATGACCGACTGCTTGTTATTTGCCTCATTTTTTGCAACCTACGCTGTGCTTTATATGAACACTGCCGGTGGCGTATCTGGCAAAGATATTTTTGAACTGGACTTTGTTGCGGTCGAAACCGCCGCGTTACTACTGAGTAGTATCACCTTTGGTTTTGCGATGATCTCTGCCCATGCGCAGAAAAAGGCCGCTACATTAATTTGGTTGGCTATTACTTTTGCTTTTGGCGTGGTGTTTATCTCCATGGAAGTCTATGAGTTTCATCATTTAATTGCTCATGGTAATGGCCCGCAGCGCAGCGCATTTTTAACCTCTTTCTTCTCGTTAGTGGGTTTGCATGGCCTGCACGTTACCGCTGGCCTAATTTGGATGGCGACGATGATGATTGAAGTATCACGTCGTGGTTTAAACCCAGCCACTGTCACCCGTTTAAGTTGTTTAAGTTTGTTCTGGCACTTTTTAGATGTGGTGTGGATTTGCGTATTTACCGTTGTTTACTTAATGGGGGTGATGTAATGAGTCATAGTGAATCACATGTATTAGATGAACTGCACGTACAAGGCCATAGTGATGCTTCACATGGCAGTGTTAAAGACTATTTAATTGGTTTTGTTTTATCAATTGTACTGACGGCGATTCCATTTTGGGCGGTAATGAGCGGCACTTTATCAAAGCCAACAACCTTTGCCTGTGTTGTGGTGATGGCCATTGTGCAAATTTGGGTGCACTTAAAATACTTTTTGCACCTGAACTTTACTACCGAAGACGGTAAAGCCAGTTCGTTATCGTTCATCTTCAGTGCGCTGATCATCGTGATGGTGGTAGGGCTGTCGGTGTGGATCATCTACGAATCGAACGCCATGATGATGTACTAGCCCCAGCTAGTACATTGTTAAAAGCAAAGAATAGGGGACAGCAGATGTTTCGTCGTTATTTAAAGGTCACTAAACCCGGTATTATTATGGGCAATGTGATCTCGGTTGCGGGTGGTTTTTTACTTGCTTCGCGTGGTGATATTGATGGCTGGCTAATGCTTGCTACATTAGTTGGTTTATCGCTGGTAGTAGCCTCAGGCTGCGTAATCAATAACGTGATTGACCGTGATATTGATATTCGCATGGCGCGCACGCGAACACGGGTAACTGTAACGGGCGAAATGTCTGCCAAGACTGCTTTGCTACATGGTACAGCACTTGGCGTATTAGGTTTTGCTCTACTAGTGATTTTTACTAACTGGATTGCAGTGTTTTTTGCTGTGTTTGGTTATGTTATTTACGTGGGTGTTTATAGCTTATATATGAAGCGTCGCTCAGTATATGGCACATTTGTAGGCAGCTTATCTGGTGCTGTACCGCCAGTCGTTGGTTATTGCGCCGTGACGGCACAGTTTGATATTGGTGCATTGATTTTATTGGTAATGTTTAGTTTATGGCAAATGCCACACTCATACGCGATTGCTATTTTTCGCTATAAAGACTACCAAGCCGCACGTATTCCAGTGCTGCCAGTAGCGCACGGTATTGATAAAGCAAAGCACCATATTGTTTTGTATATTGCCATATATGCGTTAGTAGTGATGTTATTAACCATTGGCGGTTATACCGGTATGGCGTTTTTAGCCGTTGCTTGCACCACTAGCTTTTGGTGGTTGTTAATGGCGCTAAGAGGTTATCGACGTAACATTGATATTAGTGGTTGGGCGCGCCAAGTGTTTGCGTTTTCAATCCTTAATATTACTGCTTTGAGCATTGCTATGGCAGTTGATTATCAAAATATTGCACCGCATCTGCTTGCATTTAACTAATTACTAAACCGAGTTAATTCCAAAGTTAACCAAAGGCTCTAAGATCTCCGAGGAGCCTTTTTTCATTTTTATAGCACCGCTAATTGATTAACTCAGCAATACTGAGTTTCCCCGCTAACATTAAACTTTGCTTTATGGCTGCACGTATTTCAGCTGGCTTGTTTTGACTAAGTTTAAAATTGCCCTGCCAATGAATGGTAATAAATTCAATAAAACTTAATTGTTGATACATTGCCTTGCGCTGCTGTACGGGTACCTCATTAATTTGCCATTTATCTGTAGCGTGCTCAGTAAAGTGTTGCTCAAAGTGATCGGTTAGTCGTTGCATGATCTGTTCTTTGTGCTGTTGGTCTTTAACAATACGCACTTTAGCTGTCACATAAACACTCGAATAAAGCCAACTAGGTAGGGTTTTATTGTGTGCGTAAGCGGGCGATAAATAGCAATCATCGCCACTAAATAATAGCTTCACTGATTGACCATCAAATGATGACAGGGGGTTATATTTGGCCACATGGCCGATAAAAACTTCGCGAGCTGGGTCATATAATAATGGCACGCGGCATATATCATTGAGTTGGTTTTGTGTATTAGGCATTAAAATGGTCGCCAGTGGATAGTTATTTACTAACTGTTGTAATTGCTTACTATCATGTTGTTGAAAATGGGCCGCTGGGTACATTATAGTTTTCCTTCTAACTGAGATTTTATTGTCGGCCATTGCTCGTCTATAATACTGAACTGAGCGGTGTTTCGGTATGAGCCATCGGCAAGTAACCTGTCTTTATAACTAATGCCTTCAAAGCGGGCGCCAAGGCGTGCTATAGCATTACGCGATTTTTGGTTTTGTTCATGGGTATTAAAAGCAATACGCACTAAGCCTAATTCTTCGAACGCATATTGCAGTAGCAAGTATTTAGCGTGGGTATTTACAAAACTACGTTGCCACTTTTTAGCAATAAATGTGTGGCCAATCTCAGCGCTGCGATTTTGTTTATCTAACCTAAATAAACGTGTGGTACCAAGCACCTGCTTACTTACTTTATCAACTATGGCGTAGACTATTTGTTGTTCGGCATTAAACTGCGCTGTATTGATAAACCAATCATCGAGAATTGCACGGGTTTGAGTGTAATTCATTAACACCCAACGCCATATTTGTGGATCTTGGCCTGCTTGATATAGCCCCTCAAGGTGGTTTTGTGTCAGTGGCTCTAAAGCCAGCTTATTGGTTTGATGAATGTGTTTTGTAAACATGATAAGCCCCATATTTTGCTATTTATGAATAACAAAGGTACGCTACTTTGGTCAGTAATAAACAACCAGTTTTAGCTTTTTAACTAGACCAGTTTAGAGTGTTTTTGGAGTCGTAATGCAGCCGTTAGTTATTGAATTTGATGAGTCAGAGCCTGCCAAATATTTGCAACTGGCCAGCGCGATACGCAGTGCCATAATGCAAGGCAAGCTTGCGCCAGGGGTAAAACTCAGCTCGGCGCGTGTCATGGCAAACACTTATCAGCTCAATCGCCATACAGTGATGAATGCATTGCAATTATTAGTAGCGGAAGGCTGGCTTGAATCTCAGCAGCGCTCAGGTTATCGGATCACCAAGTCATTGCCCATTCAAAGTAGTGTTAGTACCTCAAGTACTCCAATACTGAAAGCAAAACCTTATCAATTTGCTAAAACATTGGCTGTGCCTGCTGCTGGAATGGATTTAACTGCATATAGATATAACTTTGCTGGTGGCTTGCCTGATCTTGCCAGTTTCCCACAAAAAGAATTTAAACGCTCCGTCAGCCATGTGTGTAATCACTTAGATATCAATCAACTGCATTATGGGCAGGTCAGTGGTAACGAGCAATTAAAAGCTCATATTTGTGATTACTTATACAAAGCGCGTAATTTAAACGTAAGCGACGTATTGATCTGCAATGGCTCGCAAGAAGCACTGTTTTTAATCGCAAAAGCGTTTATAAAAAAAGATGATTTTGTCGCAGTAGAAACGTTAGGTTATCCGCCAGCAAGGCAAGCATTTGCAGCTTGTGGCGCGCAATTGGTTGATATAAAACAAGACGATGAAGGCTTATGTGTTGATGATTTAAAAGCCCAGCTGGAATGTTATCCAATTAAAATGCTGTACTTAACGCCGCTGCACCAATACCCAACTACCGTGACCTTATCGCCAACGCGGCGCTTGCAAATTTATCAACTGTGTTATGCTCATAACGTTATGATCATCGAAGATGACTACGATCATGAATTTCATTATCGCTGTCAGCCATTACAACCCATGGCCGCCGATGACCCCGCGGGCATCGTTATTTACCTATCGACATTTTCAAAGATTATGTTCTCAGCCGCTCGAATCGGTTATATCTGCGCAGCGCCTGAAGTATTAGCACAATTAACCGCCTGGAAGCAGTTGATGAACCATAAGAACGATGTAGTCATGCAATTAGCAGTCGCGCACTGGATGAAAGAGGGCGGCTTTGAGCGCCATTTAAAACGCATGACTAAATTGTATAAACAGCGCTATGAAGCGATGGATTCTTACTTAGCAGCGTTACAAGCTGATGGCTTTCCTATTGAATATAAAAAACCCGACGGCGGCATGGCGATGTGGGTTAACTTTAATAAAAACACCCAGCACTTAAAAGCAAACTTAGCAAAGCAAAGTGTTTACTTACAAACCGAAGCCGAGTTTTACTTTAGCAACTCAGTACGTAGCTTAAAACCCATAAACTATAGCTATGCTCGGCTTGGTTTTGCAGGGCAATCGAGCGAGAGCATGCAACAAGGTTTAGATATTATTATCAATCAGGTTTATTGAATCTGATTTTTATTACTATAGAAAAGTTACTGATAGCTTTCACTATCAAAATAGAGCGGTTTTAAGGTGCCGCAATTGACAAATTTATAGGTGAGCTCACCTACACTCGGAACGAGATTGCTAGTGCGGAATTTTTGCAAACAGGCACTGGTTAGATCGACGTAAATAAGATGGTTAAAGCTCGGTGTTTGGGTGATTTGATGGATATAAATACGTTCATTTTCATTGAGCATGATCATGTCGTATTGCTGCCATTTTGATGCTGGGCTTAACTCATTAAGCTCGCGTGCGTAAAGTAGTTTATTGAAAACAATTGTTCTATTTTCATAAATTAAACTACCGCCATTTCTATAATCACCTTCATACACGTCGGCTGTGATTGTGAGTTCTTCGCCGCGCATTAAACGTTGAATATTAAAAGGTTTGGGCTTGATGGTTACCAGCTCTGCACCTCTGACTACATTTAAAAATGCCACATCAGGGTTTTCAATCTTATAAACCAACTGCACATCGTGAGGTAGCTTATAGGTAGGTAAATTCGCAGCAAAAATACGTGGGCCTTGATTAACGAGGATCATGGCATGCTCGGCTTCGTAAGCTGGATTGATAGGGGGAAGTTCTTCTTTTACTGCCTCCTCTTCGGCAGTGGCAATACTCGACATAAATGCAAGTAACATAATAAACAACAGTCGCATAATGATCTCAATAAAGGTATGAATTTAAAGTGTAGTCAAAAATACTGTTTTAGCAGTTTTATACTCTGCTTAAAAACGCGCAGCTTGCTCTACAACAATGGCGTGGCGTTTTGCTAAGCGCAGGTGATCTCTGTCATAACCTCCGCCAATCACGGTTGCCACTGGTGTATTGTTTTCAAGACAGCGTTTAAGAACCAAGTGATCTCGTTTTTCAATGCCTTGCCAGCTAATATCAAGTTTGCCTAGGCCATCTTGTTGCCAAATATCGACACCAGCATCATAAAGTACTAAATCAGGGTTGAGTTCTTTGAGTAGAAAACTCAAGGTATCATCAACAATACCTAAGTATTCATCGTCTTGCATATTGTTGGCTAAACCAATGTCGAGATCGCTGGCTGATTTACGAAATGGAAAGTTCTTTTCACAATGAGTCGAGCAAGTATATGCATAAGGTTGGTGTTGCAACATGGCGGCGGTGCCATCGCCTTGGTGTACGTCTAAGTCAAAAACTAATACATTGGTTACTTCGCCTGATTGAATTAGCGTTTGCGCAGTAAAGGCTAAGTCGTTGACCATACAATAACCTGAGCCAAAGTCGCTGTGAGCATGGTGTGTACCGCCAGCTAAATGGCAAGCAACACCGTG
This sequence comes from Pseudoalteromonas sp. SG43-6, assembly GCF_014164365.1. Taxonomy (NCBI): domain Bacteria; kingdom Pseudomonadati; phylum Pseudomonadota; class Gammaproteobacteria; order Alteromonadales; family Pseudoalteromonadaceae; genus Pseudoalteromonas; species Pseudoalteromonas sp. SG43-6. Next base: position 36,981 of record NZ_JACJEZ010000028.1, on the reverse strand, counting down.
TTCAAGGGCTAAACTGGCGGTTTGTAGGGTGCCCAATGGGGCGGTAAAAGTACGCGCTATTAGCTGCTCAGACCAAGGTAAGCCAATACGTCGCATGGCTTTTTCATCTAACTGATTATGCCATAAATCATCAATGTAGCTCTCGCAATGCACTATTTTAAGTGGCTCTGCAGTTCCTAATGTTGGTGTGATAAGGTTGTTATTAATTAATCCCAGCGCTTTGACTTGCTTGTACAAATTAGCAAACTTACTCATAACAAACCGGTGGTTAGGGTCAAAGTTAAACGAATAGTTGGGATGGTAAACCAGTGGTAGATGTGGATTTAGCGCCATAGGGAGATTATTTTATTAATTTGTGCCTAGGGTAACCTACTGGATAACTGCAATCCAGTTACTTGCTCATTCAATGGATCAAACACTCAAGCTCACGGTGTAGCAAATCATCATCTGCGAGGTTCAATTCAATTAAGCGTTTTAAATGAGTAATACTATCAATATCGATATGAGTGCACTTTAAGCCGATATGTTGCTGCTCGATATGGCAAATAGTCACTGTCATCGCGATGATAATATCGCTTTGTGGTAGTTTAAAAGCCAAAATAGCATTGCTGTTTTTTGCAAAATCAAAGTCATCACTGCGGCTAATTAACGCACCATTTAATGATATATCAAGCAATTGGCACGGATAACTATGGGTATTATTGGTCAAATGCGCAGGGGTTGAAAATAAAATACGCGTGTAATGTCGACGGTTTTCCATAATTACTCCTTTTAATTGCATTAGCTTGAGTATAGCGTGTTTTTTACTCGCTTGTAGCAAGTTTAGCTGCATGTTCGAGCAAACTAGGATCATTTGGATCCGAAGTGGTGGTAGCCCAGCTCAGTTGGCCCTGTCTATTGATAAATAAAGTAGTAGGTGTACCACGAATGCCAAGTTGGGTTGCAATTGCATCGGCTTTTATGGCCGTTTTAAAATTATGACCGCGCTCAATTAGCGATTGCGCAGGGTTAGCGTCTTCGTCTTCACGAAAACTCACTGCAATAACTTGTAACCCATATTGTTTATATTGTTGGTGGATTTTATCAAGTCCCGGTTGTAGTTTTTTACAGTACGGACACCACGTCGTCCAAAAATGTAAAATATACGGTTTGCCAATTAAATCATCTGTTTTGATCTGACTACCGTCGGCCATAGTTAAGGTAAAAGCAGGTAGCTTGGTTATTTGTTGCGGCTCAGCGGCGAAACTTAATAAGCTCGTGCTCACTAAAATCAGTGCGAATAAGTATTTCATGATGACTTTTTTGTAAAGTGAAGATACTTAACTAGAAAGGCGTAAGCGTTTATTTCTTTCAAAAATAAAAAGCCCCACATAAATGCAGGGCTTGAAAGATATTTAGAACCTAGAACTTAACCTATCTTTTTGTACTTAATACGCTTAGGTTGTGTGGCAGCAGAACCTAAGGTCTTTTTAAGCCACTCTTCATATTCAGTGTAGTTACCATCGAAGAAGTTAATTTGGCCTTCGTCACGGTAATCAAGAATATGTGTAGCAATACGGTCTAGGAACCAGCGGTCATGCGAGATACACATAACACAGCCAGGGAATTCTAAAATCGCATTTTCAAGGGCACGTAATGTTTCCACGTCCAAATCATTGGTTGGCTCATCCAGCAGGATAACGTTACCACCGGCTTTTAATAGTTTTGCTAAGTGTAAACGGTTACGCTCACCACCAGAGAGGTCTTTAACAAATTTTTGCTGATCGTTCCCTTTGAAGTTAAAGCGACTAACATACGCGCGGCTTGGGAATTCAAAGTTACCAATTTTCAGCACATCTTGACCGTTTGAAATTTCTTGGAAAACAGTGTTGCTGTCATCCATATTGCCACGGAACTGATCAACTGTTGCTAGTTCAACCGTTTCACCTAAGCTAATTTCGCCGCTGTCTTGCTTATCTTCACCGCTGAGCATTTTAAACAGTGTTGATTTACCCGCACCATTGGCACCAATAATACCAACAATCGCACCTTTAGGTACGGTAAAGCTTAAATCATCAATTAACACGCGATCGCCAAAGCTCTTCTTCAAGTTTTTAACTTCGATAACTTGATCCCCTAAACGTGGACCAGGAGGAATGAATAGCTCATTGGTTTCATTACGTTTTTGATAATCAGACTGCTGCATTTCAGTAAATTGCGACATACGCGCTTTTGACTTAGCTTGACGGCCTTTTTGGTTTGAACGTACCCACTCAAGCTCTTGCGCAATTGATTTTTGACGCGCTTTTTCAGATTTTTGCTCTTGCTGCAGACGCGCATCTTTTTGCTCAAGCCAAGAAGAGTAGTTACCTTCCCATGGAATACCTTCACCACGGTCAAGCTCTAAGATCCAACCTGCAACATTATCAAGGAAGTAACGGTCATGGGTTACCGCCACAACAGTACCTTCATAATCATGTAAGAAGCGTTCTAACCATGCAACTGATTCTGCATCCAAGTGGTTAGTCGGTTCATCAAGAATAAGCATATCTGGTTTTTCAAGCAATAAACGGCAGATAGCGACACGGCGGCGCTCACCACCGGATAGGAATTCAATTTTAGCATCCCATTCAGGTAAACGCAGGGCATCTGCGGCGCGTTCTAATACGTTGTCGATGTTATGACCGTCGTGGGCTTGAATAATTGCTTCAAGCTCGCCTTGCTCTTTGGCAAGTGCGTCAAAGTCAGCACCGTCCATCGCGTATTCGTTATACACTTCGTCAAGACGATTTAATGCGTTTTTAACTTCGCTAACGGCTTCTTCCACTGTTTCACGAACTGTTTTACTTTCATCTAAGATCGGCTCTTGTGGTAAGTAACCAATTTTAGTGCCTGGTTGAGGAAACGCCTCACCTTCAAACTCTTGATCAAGACCGGCCATAATGCGCAGTAATGTCGATTTACCAGAGCCGTTTAAACCAAGTACACCAATTTTAGCGCCAGGAAAAAAATGCAAAGAGATATCTTTTAAGATAGTGCGCTTAGGTGGCACAACCTTAGATACTCGACTCATCGAGAAAATAAACTTATCAGGTAAAACCATGGAAGGAGCCTTCAAATAATAATAAAAATTTCAATGTTGTATTGTAGTGGCTCAAAGGTGAAACAGTCAACGAAACAGCAAAGTTGGCTGTGTGTTTTGAACAAATAGGGTAACGAATTAAATTCATTTGGACATCTAAACATCTAGAGGTTGAAATTTCCAGCTATCCGTTCATAATTAGCCATTGGTTAATTATGCCTTGGAGATGAGTATGCCTATTACCGTTAAAGATGAATTGCCCGCAATTGCGAAGTTACGTCAAGAAAACGTATTCGTAATGCCAAAAAGCCGCGCTAAAACCCAAGAGATCCGTCCGATGCGCTTGGCGATTTTAAACTTAATGCCTAATAAGGTAGAAACCGAGGTGCAATTTATTCGTTTGCTCGCTAATTCACCCTTACAAGTGAATGTAGAGCTTCTACGTTTAGACACTCATCGCAGCAGTAGCAATTCAGAGCAGCATTTAGACACTTTTTACCGTTATTTCTCTGAAGTGAAAGACAACAATTACGATGCATTACTCATTACCGGCGCACCATTGGCACATTTAGAATATGACGATGTAGCCTACTGGGATGAACTAAAAGTAATTTTAGATTGGGCGGAGCAGCATGTAACCTCAACATTATTTTCGTGTTGGGCGGCTCACGCGGGTTTATTTCATCATTATAATCTAAAGCGTGAACTAAAAGAAAATAAGCTCTGTGGTGTGTTTACCCATAAGTGTTACTTTGAACATGGAGCCTTAACGCGTGGTTTTGACGATACCTTTGTAGTGCCGCACTCACGTTATGGTCATATTGATATTGAAAAAATTAACGCTTGTGATGACTTAGTGGTGCTGGCAGGTTCAGAGCAAGTAGGCGCTTACTTAATAAAAAACAAATCCGGCAGCCAAGTGTATATTACCGGGCATCCTGAGTATGATGCAGACACTTTAAAAGGCGAATATCAGCGCGATTTAGAAAAAGGCCCTGATGCGCCATTGCCTGAAAATTACTTTCCAGATAACAACCCAGATAACGAACCGTCGAAAACTTGGCAAAGCCATGCCTTTTTACTGTTTTCGAATTGGTTAAATTATTATGTGTACCAAACCACACCCTATGATATTAATTTAGTTAGCCAAGCCGTAAGGACTAACAACTATGCCGAATAATTTAGAAAACAAAAGCGCCGAGTTAATTGAAGCGTTAAAACAGCGTATTTTAATTCTTGATGGTGCTATGGGTACCATGATCCAAGAACACAAATTAGAAGAACACGATTACCGTGGCGAGCGCTTTAAAGACTGGCATGTGCTAATTAAAGGTAATAATGATTTATTAAGCATCACACAACCAAAAATTATTGCTGATATTCATCGTGGCTTTTTAAGTGCAGGTGCCGATATTATCGAAACCAACACATTTAATTCGACTACAATTTCGATGGAAGATTACGATATGGCCAGCATCAGCCGTGAAGTAAACTTAGAGTCAGCTAAATTAGCACGCAGTATTTGTGATGAGTTTACTGCTAAAAATCCAGCAAAACCACGCTATGTTGCGGGTGTTTTAGGGCCAACCTCAAAAACCTGTTCAATCTCACCGGATGTGAACGACCCGGGTTATCGCAATGTCACGTTTGATAAGTTAGTCACCGCGTATGTTGAATCAACCCTTGCTTTAATGGAAGGTGGTGTTGATTTAATTTTGATAGAAACAATTTTTGATACGCTTAATGCAAAAGCGGCTTCATTCGCGGTTGAAGAAGCGTTTGAACAAGCAGGGCGCAAGTTGCCTGTGATGATCTCTGGCACCATAACCGATGCCTCGGGCCGTACGCTGTCAGGGCAAACCACCGAAGCATTTTATAATTCTATTCGTCATATAAAGCCAATTTCAATTGGCTTGAACTGCGCGCTAGGTCCAGATTTATTGCGCCAATATGTAGAAGAACTATCGCGTGTTTGCGAAACCTTTGTCTCTGTTCACCCCAATGCTGGTTTACCGAACGAGTTTGGGGAATATGATTTAGAAGCACCTGAAATGGCTCAAGAAATTATCGATTGGGGCAAGTCTGGCTTTATCAATATTGTTGGCGGTTGTTGTGGTACCACACCTGCACACATCAGGGCATTTTCGAAAGGGCTTGAAGGTGTTAAACCTCGCCTATTGCCAGAGCTTGAAGTGCGTATGCGCTTATCAGGCCTTGAAGCGTGTAATTTAAACTAAGGTAGCCGAGATGACACAAAAAATAGCAGTATTTACCAACGTTGGCGAACGTACCAATGTGACCGGCTCAGCCATGTTCAAACGTTTGATCATGGAAGAAGATTACGAGACCGCGCTTAATGTTGCCCGCGAGCAAGTAGAAAACGGCGCACAGGTTATTGATATCAACATGGATGAAGCCATGCTGGACTCAAAAGCCGCCATGGTGAAATTTTTAAATTTGATTGCCTCCGAGCCTGATATTTCTCGCGTGCCAATTATGGTCGACTCTTCTAAGTGGGAAGTCATTGAAGCGGGCTTAAAGTGTATTCAAGGCAAGGCAATTGTAAACTCAATCTCGCTAAAAGAAGGTGAAGAGCCATTTATTCGCCAAGCTAAAATTATTAAACGTTTTGGCGCCGCTGCAGTGGTTATGGCGTTTGATACCGACGGCCAAGCAGATACAGCCGATCGCAAGTTTGAAATTTGTCAGCGTAGTTACCGCATTTTGGTGGATGAAATTGGCTTTGCGCCAGAAGATATTATTTTCGATCCCAACATCTTTGCGGTAGCAACCGGTATTGAAGAGCACGACAACTACGCAGTTGAATTTATTGAAGGTACACGTCGCATTAAGCAAAACTTGCCACACTGTAAAGTGTCGGGTGGGGTGTCGAATGTATCGTTCTCGTTTCGTGGGAATAACCCCGTGCGAGAGGCTATTCACTCAGTATTTTTATATCACGCAATTCAAGCGGGTATGGATATGGGAATTGTTAATGCAGGGCAACTCGCTGTGTATGATGATATTCCAGCGGAGCTGCGAAAAGCCGTTGAAGACGTTATTTTAAATACCGATCCAGGTGCAGGTGAACGTTTAGTTGAGTTGGCACCTAAATACTCAGGCATGGCACAAGCCGAACGCGTAGAGGATTTAGAATGGCGTACTTGGCCGGTCGAAAAGCGCCTTGAACATGCTCTTGTTAAAGGCATTACTACCTTTATAGATGAAGACACCGAAGAATGCCGTGCTGCTGCCGATAAACCTATTCATGTGATTGAAGGGCCGTTAATGGACGGCATGAATGTGGTAGGCGATTTATTTGGCGCAGGTAAAATGTTCTTACCGCAAGTCGTTAAATCAGCGCGAGTGATGAAGCGCGCAGTGGCCTACCTAGACCCTTACATTGAAGCAGAAAAAGAAGAAGGGGCTACTAACGGTAAAATCGTGATGGCCACCGTTAAAGGTGACGTACATGATATTGGTAAAAATATTGTTGGCGTAGTACTGCAATGTAATAACTATGAAGTTATCGATTTAGGCGTAATGGTGCCTGCAGATAAAATACTGCAAACCGCGATTGATGAAAAAGCCGATATCATTGGTTTATCAGGGCTGATTACACCATCGCTTGATGAAATGGTGCATGTTGCCAAAGAAATGAAACGCCGTGGTTTTGAACTACCGCTATTGATTGGTGGCGCGACTACCTCAAAAGCGCATACTGCCGTTAAAATCGAGCCACAATATGACAAAGGCGTGGTGTATGTAAATAACGCCAGTCGCGCTGTAGGCGTAGTTTCTAACTTATTGTCGAAAGAGCATAAAGCTGAATTTTTAGCAAAAACCAGTACCGAATACGTCAAAGTACGCGAGCAACAAGCGCGTAAAAAACCACGCTCAAAACCGGTTACTATTCAACGTGCCCGCGACAACGCCGCCAAGCTTGATTGGGATAATTACACTCCACCGGTGCCGAAAAAGCTGGGCGTGACAGAGTTTAAAAATATCTCGATAGCCACTTTACGTAAATACATAGACTGGACGCCATACTTTATGACCTGGTCAATCGCCGGTAAATATCCGCGCATAATGACCGACGAAGTGGTTGGCGAGCAGGCGCAAAGCTTATTTAAAGACGCCAACGACATGTTAGACGATCTTGAAAAGTCAGGCAGTTTGCAACCGCTTGGCGTAATTGGTTTATTCCCAGCTAATCGCGTGGGTGACGATATTGAAATATACACAGACGAAACTCGCTCTGAACTATTAACCACATCGTGCCATTTACGTCAGCAAACAGAAAAAACCGACTTTGCTAACTACTGCTTAGCTGATTATATCGCTCCGAAAGGCACGCCTGATTACTTTGGTGCATTTGCGGTAACCGGCGGTCTTGAAGAAGACGACTTAGCTGATGCGTTCGATGCACAGCAAGATGACTACAACAAAATAATGGTAAAAGCGGTGGCAGATAGACTCGCCGAAGCCTTTGCTGAGTACTTACACGAACAAGTGCGTAAAGAATATTGGGGTTTTGCCCCAGACGAAAACCTTGCGAATGAAGATCTTATTCGTGAAAACTATCAAGGTATTCGCCCAGCACCCGGTTACCCAGCATGTCCAGAGCACACTGAGAAGAAGAAAATCTGGCAACTACTCGATACTGAAAAGCGCATTGGCATGCAGCTCACCAGCTCATACGCCATGTGGCCCGGTGCTGCGGTATCAGGCTGGTACTTCTCTCACCCTGAGGCTAAATACTACGCCGTAGCGGCAGTACAAAAGGATCAGGTTGAAGATTACGCTCAACGAACCAACATGACGCTAGAAGAAGCGGAAAGATGGTTATCGCCTAATTTGGGGTATGAGCCGGAGTAAGTGAAGCGGTCAGCTATCAGCCGTTAGTTTAAAACAAAAAAGCGAGCCAAATTAGGCTCGCTTTTTTTGTACAAAGTTTTTCCTGATAGCTCTTCGGTATATCATCATACTTTCACATTCAATGAGCTTGGGTATGCCCCTAACCTTGGGTGTAGAATGATTAGTACATTATATTTGTGATTTTCTGCACATTCATTATTTGAGAATTTTCCATGGTAAAATTATTTAGCCCACTAGAATTAGGTCCGATAACACTCAAAAACCGCATTATTATTGCTCCCATGTGTATGTATGCCGCAGAAGAAGGCAAGGTGCAACCTTGGCATCATCAACATTATGGTATGCTCGCGCAATCCGGTGCTGGCTTATTGATTGTTGAAGCGAGCGCTGTATCCCCTGAAGGAAGAATCTCTTACGCCGATTCAGGTATTTATAGCGACGAATGTGAGCAAGCTTGGCGTGAAGTCGTATCTAATGTAGGTCAATACTCTAACATTCCGATGGTGATGCAGATTGGTCATGCAGGTCGTAAAGCGTCAACTGAATTACCTTGGAATGGCGGTGCGCCTATCGCTCCAGCAATAAAGAACGGTTGGCAAACTATTGCTCCGAGTGAACTTGCTTTTTCAGATGAAGCTCCTTTACCAAAAGCAATGACGCAAGACGATATTGGACGATTAATTACTCAGTTTGTGAAAAGTGCTCAACGTGCCCATAAAGCTGGTTTTTCTGGCATAGAACTTCATGCAGCTCATGGCTATTTACTGCACCAATTTTTATCACCGCTTAGTAATCAGCGTTCAGATCAATTTGGCGGCTCATTAGAGAACCGCATGCGCCTACCCTTGGCAATATTTGATGCTATAAAGGCTGCTTTACCACATGATTTCATGATTGGTGTACGTATAAGTGCAAGTGATTGGGCTGATAATGGCTGGGATATCGAGCAAAGTATCGTATTTTCTCAAGCTTTAGACGCTCGTGGTTGCCATTATATACACGTATCAAGTGGCGGCTTGACTGCACAGCAGCAAATTAAAGTTGCCCCTAATTATCAAGTTGGTTTTGCCGATGCAATAAGTAATAACGTTTCTATGCCGGTTATTGCTGTAGGCTTAATTACTCAAGCTCAACAAGCTGAAGATATTATCTGCGAAGGTAAAGCTGATGCGATTGCGTTGGCACGTGGTATTCTTTATAACCCGCGTTGGCCTTGGCATGCAGCAGCGGAGCTCGGAGTTACAATACAAGCCGCGCCGCAATACTTGCGCTGCCAGCCACATGAACTTAAGTCATTACTGATACGCGATTGATTACTACCTCTTATAGCTAGATAATCTTCGAGTGTGAGAGGCTTTGACTATTCAAGCCAGTTTTTAATACGCTGATTAAGGAAAACCCTCTGAATAAGTATATATCCCAGCATATAACTCTGCCTTTTATAGCTATGAGCAAAGAAAGTTTAATAAAAGGAGTTATATGAAATATTATTTTCAAGCGCAATACCATCAGCGCTTAGATTTGTTTGATAATGTGTTTGTCAGTATGGCAACGGGTAATGTTTTTGAGCCATCACTGCCTTTAGAGATCATCATTGAGTCTGAAGATTGTGTGCTTTATGAAAGTGACAATGGCTCTATTATTGATTTTTCTCCGACAACGTTAGGCTATTATTGGATTACTGGGCAAACCTGCTTGCGCACCCGAGACGGATTAGTATTTGAGCCTTGTGATGATAAAGATGCAGTACAATACACTTATATTGACGGGCAGCTTTATGGAAAAAAAATAAATACTGACTTGAGCCAAATGCCAACCACAAAAAAGCGTTACCACTTTAGTAAGCTTAATGGCTGCAAAGCCCAGCTAAAGCAAAATGATGACTCAAGCTTTATTCTTGAAATTGATGCAAAAGAATATCCACTTGCTATGCATGAGCTTGAATTTTCATATTTTGTACAGGAAGAAACGGGATTCACGCAAGACGGCGAAAAGCTATATTACTACGACAGGCCAGTACCTCAATTAACGTTAGCAGACTTTAAGGTTTTACATTTTAATTATGCAAAAGATAATCATGTTGTTGTATGTGGTGCAGATGTTATTTCGCAAGCGGATGCTGCGACGTTTGAGGTGATCACCACGACTTTAGCAAAAGATAAAAATCATGTTTATGAATTTTCAAAGATTATTAAAGGTGCGGATGCTAAATCATTTATCGTGATTGATGGTAAAGAACAAGATGCATATCAACAATATAGTAAAGACAAGCAAACAGTTTATTATTTTGGTGAAGCCATTATCGGTGCAGACTTGGCATCTTTTCGCATTATTCATGGACGTTATTCGGCTGATAAAAACTGGGTTTATCGCTCAGGGCTACGTATTGCTCTATTTGATGCTGAGAGTTTCTATTATATTTCACAAAGTTTTGTTGGTGATAAAAACGGCATTTATACTGACTTTCTAAATATTACACAAATAGCCCAGTGTGATGATGTATTTGTTGATTACGATAATGATTACTTTGCCGTAAACGATACCCTGTATTGGGCTGATAAAGAACATCCGTTTGACGCTGATTTAGCTTCTTTTTCTTCAATCAATTGTACTTGGGCGAAAGATGAAACCCATATTTATTATAAAGATGAGGTAGTTTATAAAGGGGGTTACGAAACAGCAGAAATTTTTGATGAATTATTATTAAGAGTGGATGATAAAATCATCTCAAATAGAGGCATTATTGCTGGTGCAAATGCAAAAGGGTGGCATCTGCTGATTTTTCCATTCTATGCCTGTGCTGATCGACTATTTTACCAACAAGAATTACTTGATAAAGGCGACCCAAATACGTTTGAAGCCCTTGATGACAATCGCTTTAAAGATAAAAGTAATGTCTATATTTTTGATAATGATTTTGAAATAGTAGATACCATCTTTGATATTAATACCGAGAATATTGTACTTATAGATGAATGTTTTTTAAAAACGCCTGATACAGTGTATTTTCAAGAGTTAGCGATACAAGATGCTGATCCTGATACCTTTGAGGTATTAGAGTATGGCTTTTCGCGTGATAAAAAAGCTGTTTTTTGTAATCAAGAAAAACTCCCTGAACTTAATCCTCTTGACGTTACGATTTTAAATCATAATTTTATTCACGACAACAACACACTTTATTACCAGTCAACCCGTCTTGATATTGAAGTAAGTAATATGAAGATACTTAATGATGACATTGTGAAAGATAACCGCCATGTTTATTATAAAACACATTATTTAACTGGTGCAGAGGCATCTTCGTATCAACTGAGTACTCGGTTTTTTCAACGAGACAATCAAGGTATTTATCATAATCAGCACCGTTTACCTTTAAATGCTGATGAAACCGTATTTCTTGATGAAGTCTACGTGGTTGATAATCTGCGAGTGTTTTTTATTGATAGTGAAATCATGGATGCGGATGTCTCCTCATTTAAAGTGATAGGTAATAACGTGTCCGTTGATAAAAATAATGTCTACTTTCGCGAAAAAAGAGTGGAACACGCTGATCCCGCTAGCTTTAAAATTATGGGTTATGCGCAGTTTGTTGATGATAATCATCAGTTCACTATTCGTAATGGTCATATCGTTTGTTTATAAAATTGAATTAACACGTTGTAGAGTCTATAAAGGCGTATGTTGCTCCTTGTTAGTCGCTACATCAATTTACACAATATTGACTTTGGGCAACATGGCTAAAAGTTGTTGTGAATGGTATAAACCTAAACAGATAAATAACATGATGTTCATTAACTGAATCATCAAAATAAAGGACTTAAATGAAATTTTTATATTATACCGGCTTATTTTTATCTCTCATGTTTAGCGCAAATAGTTTTGCGCTTGAACAACAATATCAACAGCCTATTGTAGATCTTATAAAAGCATTTAAAAACCACGATAAAGCGGCTATTTCCTCACATATTAGTTATCCGCTTTCGCGCACATATCCAGTGCCTGATATTAATAATGAAGCTGAGTTAGTTGAGCGTTTTGATGACGTGTTTGATAAGACGCTTATTAAACAGATTGTTGATTCAAATATCGATACTGACTGGGATAAAGTAGGTTGGCGCGGCATTATGCTAAATAGCGGTGTCGTTTGGGTAGATACGGATGGGAAAATCATCGGTATCAATTACCAAACAGCTAAAGAACAATTGCTGGCTAAAAATTTAATAGCAGCTGATAAGCAAGCGCTTCACCCAAGTATTAATGCTTTTGTAGAGCCTATTTTAGATTGGCAAACAGCTAAATACCGTATTCGCATTGATGACTTAGGTGATGGAAACTTCCGCTATGCGTCGTGGAGCATTGATAAAAAAACCAGCGATAAGCCAGATATAGTCTTACTAAAAGGTGAGATCGAATTTGAGGGCAGTGGCGGTAATCATAGTTACACATTTAAAAACGGCCGTTACAGCTACGTATTACAAGTTACAGTGATTGGCTGTGATACCTCACCACCAGGTTGGCTTGAAGTATATAAAGATGGTAAGCGTATTTTATCTCAGGATATTATCAACACTGGAAGTTAAAAGTTAATTATCTTAGATGCAAAAAGGGGAGGGTTCTCCCCTTTAAATATAGGGCGCTATTTTATTAAATACGCGCTTTAACAAACGCAGCAATTGCGTCGTCTTGGCAATGTGCGAAAAAGCACTCTTGAAAACGTGGTCCGCCAATCGCTTGTTTAATCAGCTCAGGATCAATAGCTTCAAGTGCGCTTAAGTAATCTTTAGCAACATCCGCTTTTAGCTGATTTAAAATACCTGCATTTGTTACTTGTGACTCTTTACGTTCTGCTGGATACCCTTGGCCTTTTTCGCCGGTAAATGCTTTTTCAAATATATATTTAATATTTAACTCAGCGCCCCAGCCAAAGCCTTTTGCATAGGGTAAAGCGAGTGCATTACCATTGTTTATTTGTGCAAATAGGTAAGCATCTGATGGATCAATACAATAACCACAGCTCACACCAGGAAACGCATTGCTCGCCATGAGTGCGCCTTGACCTGTGCCACAACCGGTCACTACAAAATCTACCGCTTTAGAGTTGAGCAGTAAGCTTGCGATAATTCCTAGGTGAATATAGGTTAGTCGATGATCGTTATCGCCATCCATACCCACATTAAATACTTGGTGATTTTGTGCATTAGCAACAGTGTTAAGCTGTTCAAGTACTATTGGGTTTTTTGCCGCTTGACTGAATTCGTTCATTAATGCGATTTTCATTTGACTCTACCAATTTTGTTAACGTTGAGTTGATTCTACATACCAATGCTACCGGTGGCAAATGTTGTTATCTATTAAATATTAGTATTTGTGTAAGTTGCTAGAGGTTAGGAAGTACCATAGGAGCTTTGAGTTTAACTTCAGTATGAAAGCAGCTATTTGAGTTTAAAAATAAAAAACCGCCTGCTCAGGCGGTTTTGTAGTTACCTAGCGTTTTTGATTAATGGCCTTTTTCAAACTCATCAACTTCACGCTCAGCTTCTTCTTTCGATTTACCGTATGCTTGTTGAATTTTACCAACCAGCTCTTTACGGCTACCTTCAATTTTATCTAAATCACCGTCAGTAAGATCGCCCCATTTACGTTGCGCTTTACCTTTAAGTTCTTTCCAATTACCTTCGATACGATCACTGTTCATAATTCGCTCCTTATAATGTCGGTTTGTGAATTTACTTTCAGTTATAAAGTAGCAAGGCTTGTACCAAAATTAAATTATAACTTTATTATTAATAATCAATTGGTTAATGTTTTTATTATTTAGAGATGAGTTTTTAATAGATTATAAGCTAAAAAATCTACGCAACGGTCTGTAATTATTGCAAACACTCAATAATCACCGATTTTATGAATCTGATTTACTGCAGTTTTTTGTTACAATATCGGCAATGCAATTTAGGATAAATAGCTGTGCTGCCGGTTCAAGAAATATATCATCAACTCGTTACTACATTACAAAGTGATCCGATTACCTTACTACAAGCGCCGCCGGGTGCGGGTAAGTCAACATGGTTACCATTGCAGTTGATGCGCGACGGGCACTTTAAGCACATTGTCATGCTTGAGCCGCGTCGCTTAGCTGCACGTAATATTGCCAACTATTTAGCACAGTGCCAAAACGAAACCGTAGGGCAAAGCGTTGGTTTACGTATCAGGCAGGAAACCAAAGTCAGTGTTAATACCCGCCTTGAAATTGTTACCGAGGGCATGCTCACGCGTATGCTACAAAACGACCCAGAGCTCAGTGGCGTTGACCTACTGATATTTGATGAATTTCATGAGCGCTCTATTGCGGCCGATACCGCATTAGCGTTTGCATTAGAATCTCAAGCTGCACTGCGTGATGATTTAACGATTTTATTGATGTCGGCAACCCTTGATAGCGAACGCTATCAGCAGTTTTTTGGTTGTTCAATTATTAGTTCCCACGGGCGTAGCTTTCCCATCGATGAAATTTACATACCCATTAAAGATGAAAGCCGCTGGCTTGACGCTATGGCCAGTATTATCAAACAAGCTTTAGTTGAACAAACAGGCAGTGCGTTAGTTTTTTTGCCCGGTCAATATGAGATCAACCGCGTACAACAAGCGCTGTCAGATTTGCCTGCAAATTGCCATGTAGTTACTCTGTTTGGTGAACAAGATAAAGCATCTCAACAAGCTGCAATTGCCCCTGCGGCAAAAGGTACTCGTAAAGTGGTGCTGACCACCAATGTTGCCGAAACTAGCTTAACCATTGAAGGTATTCGTATTGTGGTTGATAGTGGCAAGCGCCGCGCTGCTAGTTTTAATTTAAAAACTGGCGTTACTGAACTCACCACACAAAGTATTTCTCGCTCATCGGCAATTCAACGAGCTGGGCGGGCTGGGCGTATTGAGCCCGGTGTAGTTTATAGGCTTGGTTCAAAACAAACCTTTGAGCGGCGTAATAGCCATGATGCGCCAGAAATTTTAAGTGCTGATATTAGCCAATTATTATTGGAGGCAAAATTCTGGGGCGCGGAGTTAACTGATCTAAGCTTGTTAGATAGTCCAACAGCACAACAAATACAGCAAGCAACAAAATTACTGCAAATGTTAGAGGCGCTCGATAATAACAATAAATTGACCCCCCTCGGTACACGTATGCTAAGTTTTGGCGCGGATATTCGCCTAGCGCACATGCTAATTAAAGCGCAGCAACTCGAACCTCAGATGCCAGGTATTTATACATTAGCGGCGTATTTAATTGCGTTATTAGAGAGTCGGATTAGCCATGCCGCAGATTTAAGCTTAGCATTACACAGCCAACATGCTCGGCCACATCCTGTATTTAAACAGCAACTGAAATTTTGGTTAAAGCGATTAAAGCTAACTGAAGTACGCGAACTACAAACCACTTATTTGGCTTTGCTGGTGGCGTTTGCTTTTCCAGATCGATTAGCTAAAAAGCGTGGCAATGGTTACTTGCTTACCAATGGCGCAGGTGCTGAGCTAAACAACGAGCATTGGCATAACGAGGACTACCTTGCAATTGCTTCAATGGGAGGCCAAAAAGGCAGTCGTATTTTTGCAGCTGTTGCGTTTACTCCTGCAGAGATTGAGGATGAACTGACACATTTATTTACTGCACAAACGCGCTGTGAATTTGACGAAAAAACAGGGCGCTTTATTCATCAAGATGAAGTCAAACTAGGGGCAATTACAGTTACTAGCCAACCGAGTAAACATCCGCTTGATAAAAGTGAGCGGGCGAAAGCGTGGTTAACTTTATTTCAAAAACAAGGCTTTGAATTATTTAATGAGCAAAGCGACAGTGAGCAGTTACTTATTCGTATGTGTTTAGCCAGTAATTTAATGCCGGAGCAATTTCCTGTCATCACTAAACAAAGCTTAATCGATGACGCACAGCTTTGGTTAGGTGCTTTTCTGGAAGATATAAAAACCCTCGAACAGTTGAAAAAGTTTAACTACTTTAATGCCTTGCAAAGTTGTTTTAATTGGCAACAACAAAATGCGTTAAATGATTTATTCCCGCTGAGAGTGTCAGTTCCAAGTGGCTCAAATATTCGTATTGAATATCAACTCGACGGCCCCGCAAAACTCAGTGTTCGTATGCAAGAAGTGTACGGCATGATCAGTACGCCAATATTAGCGCAAGGCAAGTTACCCTTATTAATGGAACTACTCTCACCAGCAAGACGACCTTTACAACTAACACAAGATCTTGCTGGCTTTTGGCAAACCAGCTATCGGGAGGTGCAAAAAGAAATGAAAGGTCGTTATCCAAAACACTTTTGGCCTGATAACCCCGCCACCAGTGTGGCTACGAGTAAAGTTAAAAGTAAGATGTGAATGAGTTAGCAAGGACAAAGTTAGCAAGAGTAAAATTGACTATTAAGCAGTGTTTTATAGTTTAAAAAAAAGGTAAATTAAATACTTATTGACTGCATAAACAAGGAGTTATTTAATGCCACATTTTATCATCGATTGCTCGCAGAGTATCTTGGCCTATCATGATGAAGATACTATTAATGAGCAAATTTACCATACTGCAAACGCGTCGGATTTGTTCGCTGAGCATGAAATTAAAGTCAGAGTAAACCCGTATAATCGTTATTTAGTGGGTAATAAACAGCACGAATTTATTCATGTTTTTGGATATATAATGGAGGGGCGAACGACTGAGCAAAAAGCTGAATTATCAAAAGCGATAGTGACTAAACTTACTCAGATGTTCCCACATATCGACAATATTGCAATGAATGTCAGTGACTTTGAAAAGGCAACATATTGTAATAAAAGCCAGCTTTAAGCAGAACATAGTGAGCGATGCTTCGACAGTGCAGATTGTTTTTTGAAAATCATTTATGGCAAAGTTGAACAGTGATTTTGTGCTTGAGGCAAAATAACTTGATAGAAAAAAGGACTCACCATGAAAAATATAATTGTTGTTTTATGTTTATTTATAAGCACATTAACGTGGTCTCAGACGCTAAGGGTTGTTGATGTATCAACAGAAATCGCCCCTGCGACTAGCTGGTTAGAAGTTGTTGATGTATCAACAGAAATCGCCCCTGCGACTAGCTGGTTAGAAGTTGTTGATAGTGGTAAATACGCAAACAGTTGGCAGCAGGCTGGGGCGTTTTTTCAAAAAAATGTACCGCAAGCGCTTTGGGTATCTAAGTTAGAGCAAGTTCGTACGCCGCTAGGTTCTGTTACATCTCGCGAAGGTATCAGTCGTCAAGTGTTAACCTCAATACCGCAACTGCCCGACGGTGATTATGTGATTTTAGAGTTTCAAACTGATTTTGAAAATAAAGCACAGTCGATTGAAACCGTGACATTAAAAAAATCTGCTGAGCAATGGCAAGTGATTGGTTATTTTATCCAGTGAATTAACCTATTATTACTACAGCTGTATTTTTTAACGAAATAAAAAATATAAAATAATTATTAAAAATTGGAGTTTACAAAAATAAAATAATGATAATGACATTTATTGTTGCTGATGTTGCATTAATTTACTTTAGTTGTGGATTGTTGTGCTCTACTAGTGAGTAAGTTATCCAAATGAAATCATGGTATAAAATGGTTGCTATAGTGGGTTGGGAAGTAATATCTAATCATAAGTGGGATTGAAATATTTATAATTATAGTATTTGTTTTTTATTTTATTATACATTTTTACTGATTAATTTTTTATCTTTAATATGTTTCCATTTGGGGTTGATATTTTATTTTTTTTGTTCATAATTAACGCGCTTAATCGCGTTGAAATGGAATTTAAAAGATAATTATTAAGGAATGACATGAAAAAGATATTATTAACAATTGCAATGGCGTTTGTTTTGGCCGCATGTAATAGCACCTCACAAGGCCGTGATTTTGATATGGAAGTTGTAAAAGGCTTCAAAAAAGGCGAAACAACTCAAGAGCAAGTCAAAGAAGCGATTGGCGACCCTATGGGCGTTAATGATATAGGTAATGACGAAGTTGTATGGACATACAGCTACAGCGAAGGTCAAGGCGGTGGTGTAGGCTTTATTCCATACGCAGGCCATGTCGGTGGTTCTCAAAATGAGACAAAGAATGTAACAATCCGTTTTAATGCTAAAGGCATTGTATCAGGTTTATCATTCAATGAATCAGCAGGTAGTTCTTCACACCTATAACTCGTTACTATCTATTTCAACGCATTTCTATTACGGCTGCTTAGCAGTCGTAATACCCCTATTATTTATCCTCTCCCTAAATCAATCACTTTTTTATATTAAATGGTCATTAAGTTTTATATTTATTTTAAAGTAAATTATAGGCTGGTTGTTAGTCTAATGACTTTTTATTTAAATAAGTTATTGAGTGTGTTAATTTTATTATGCATTGAAAGTGCCGGTGAACATTAAAATAATTTAATTAAAAAGGTATGGGTCTTAAGTTGTAGAAGATTCGCTACATGCTTACTGAGATTGTCCAGAACAAGCCAGCCTTTTAGATGATATTTTATAAGAGTATTTTATAAAACCATCCGGCGAAGCGTGATTTATTATAAAAAGACTATACATTTTAGTTTGTTGCTGTTTTGATAGAGTGATAATTAAACACAATGCAAGAGAGCATAATGAAATACGTTACTTTTTTATTGTTAGCTGTTATCGCAACTTTTAACTTACATGCAAAAGACGAAAATAACGAACTAGAAGGACTCGCCCAGCAATATTTTTCCACCATGACGGCAACTCAGGCGCCTAAAGCTAGCAGTAAAGAACTAGAAGCTTTTTTAGCGTTACTCACTGACGATGTTGCTAATCAACACCTACCTTATCAAAGCGATGATTCTCGTTCACCTGACGGTAAGGCCATGATGCGCAAAGGTATGACTTTTTATCTAGGTGCCCACACTGAATATGAAGTAAAGTTACTTGATACTTTCATATTTAATAATACCGCGATTGCGATTCGTTACACGCAACACGCGAAAGGTGTGCACCCGCAAAACAAGCAACTGATTGAATACACCCAAACGTTGATGGATGTTCTGGAAATTGAAAACGGTAAGATTGCGGTGATCCGTAAATACCATGAGTAATTTTTAAATAGCGGTGTGAAGGTTATTTTTAGTTTTGCTTTAATCAATACCTTAGCGTACTTTTAGAGATTACCTTTATTAGCTTTAATAGGAATTAAAATGAATAAAGTAATTGGTATTGTGTTGATCTGTATTGGAGCTGCACTGGCTTTTTGGGGTTATGACGTTTATGACTCTGCAAGTGCGCAAATTACGCGAACTTTTAGTGGTGATACACCCATTGAGGCTTGGGCTGGAATGGTCGGTGGTGTTGTCTGTATTGTATTAGGTGCACTAAAAGTTAAAAATTAACTTTTAGTAAGCCGTAGGCTGATAAACTTTTATTGATTAGAAAACTGCGATTTTAACCATTTTTTTAATATCAATATAGTGGCTTGTTCACGCTTGCTATGGCTGGTAGCAAAATAAAACTGTTGATGTGGGTTTAATACCGGCTCACCTATTTGCACCAGCATACCCTGTTGAATATCATCTTTTACAAATTGTTTATGGGTGACCAAAACACCTAATTGGCGCATTGCCGCTTGCGTTGCTTGTACTGAAATATTAAAAGTGAGATTTTTATGTTGTTTCGGTATTGCTAATTGATGGGCGTTACACCATACGTGCCAATCGTTATCGCGGCGTGGGTTTATGGCAAAAATAGCCGGGAAACGAGTAAGTAGCTCTTTGCCAGTTTGGCAATCTGTGGGCAAGGTTTTTATTAATTCAGGACTACATACTAAAATAAGCTCATCATCAGCCAGTTTTTCGCAGTGATATTGCGCCCAATCTTGTTGTTTACCATGCACCAAAGCGACATCCACGCCATGTTGCTCTAAGTTAAACTCTCCGACTAAATTAGATAAACGCACATCTAACTCTGGCGCGTAAGCTTGTAGTTCCGCTACTCGTGGGATCCACCAATGCAATGCCATCGAGTTCACCATATTTAAAGTTAAGTGCGCGCAGAGCTGACTCGCAGAGATCTCAAAACTTGCAGCTATAATCTCATTTAGAGCTGGCTGTACTCGCAGGTAATAGCGTTTACCCGTGCTATTTAGCTCAACGCGTCGGCCGATACGAGTAAATAATTGAGTGTTTAGTTGCGATTCAAGAGACTTAATTGCTTGGCTTATTGCAGAATGACTAATATTTAATTGCTCAGCAGCGAGGATCATACTTCCAGTTTCTGCGACTGCAATAAAACTATGAAGCGATTTTAAAGGAATAGAGTTAGCCATAGTTTCTCTTTGTTAAGTTTTACTTACAGGTTTGTGCATAATTACTCGCTTTTTCATTCTACCTATTTACGCTAATTTAGCGCCTCAGATTAATGTTAAGCTTATCATTCTCAATGTGAAATGTGTTTCTCGTTGAGAAAGGAGTTGTTATGGCTGCTTTATTACGACCCAGTATGTTTATGCTGTTATCCACATTTACTTTAGCGTTGAATAGTTTATTTTCAAAGCTTTTAACTGAGTATTTTAGTGATGCAATATTAGTGATGTTGCGTTTATTACTTCCTGCGTTAGTTATGTTGTTTATTGCTGCATGCAGCCGCTGGGTGATGCCAAATCAAGCAGCTTGGGGGGCATTTATCTTACGTGCCATTTTTATTGCCAGTTGCCAAGGTTGTTTTATGTTGGCCTTAAGTCGCTTAACGTTAATTGAGGCCGTGGTATTATTTAGTACTGGGCCGTTATTTATTCCGCTACTTGAGCGCTATTTTTATAAAACCAAAATCAGTCGAATGGTTTTACCTACCTTAATATTAATGGGCATTGGCGTGGTGATGCAAAACTTAACCGTACAAGGGATAACGTGGCGCTGGGAATTATTAATAGGTTTAGCGGCTGGTTTTTTTAATGGTTGCTCGCAAGTTGCTTTATTTAGAGCCAGTAAAATAAATTTACCTATCTTGGTAATAAACGGGTGCTGTTTTGCAATTGCAGCATTGTTTGTTTTACCTGTGATGGTTATTTTTACCAGCCAAGTTGAGTATCAACAAAGTATAATAATGATAGTCAATTTCGAGCAGGGGATCTTATTGTTATTATTGTTTTTAGGACTTTCAACTGCTGCAACTCAGTTTTTTCGTTCCAAAGCATATAGATTAGTTGATTCAAACTCACAGCTGGCGCCTTTAATTTATACTAACTTAATCTTTGCGGTGTTATTCCAGTTTTTATTTTTTAGTACCGTAATGAGTTTGATGCAAATTCTGGGTACGAGCTTAATTGCATTTGCGACGCTATTAAATACATTTGGCTCATATTATTATCAATGGTTTAAAGCACAACAGCAGATAGTATAAAGGAAGGTAAGAAAGGTGTTCCCCAAGTATGCGGCACTCGGTGTCAGTCCTGAAACCATAAGGTCTCAGGGCGGGAATCTGCGGTTTGCCGTAGGCTTCTCGGTACATGCCGAGCTTGCACAATAGCAGACGAACAGAAACCCTAACATAAAATTTATCGGCTCAGGGACTTAACCAAGCTCCAACACCCTAGGGAACAAATTCAGTATATAAGACATAAGCCAATCCTTACACCCCAAATTCAAAATAATTATACTGTTCGGGTAATTTTCCAGCACTGGTAACTGGCTATTTACTTTTCGGATTGCTTTTTGACCTCAATCATACTTTTCATTGGAGTTGCTATTTATCGAGTGGTAGCATTGACTTAATTAGCCAAGCGAAGATCTCAGCATGAACGAATTACCAGATTACCAACAAGCCCAATTACTATTGGAAAAAAACGAAATATTTGTCACTCCTTCAGAAGCACACGGCGTGATCAGTGGATTATTAGCCTGCGGCTTGAGTATTGAAGCCAAAGAATACTTAGGCTTATTAAGCGATGTGTTTAATGATGGCCAAGCATTTAGCCATGATCTGAAAGAATTTTTTGCCATTATTTATAAGCAAGTTGTAGAAAGTTTTAACAACGAAGAGTTTCAATTTGATTTATTTTTACCAAGTGATGACGAAACCTTAGTAGATCAAGCGAATGGTTTAGTGTCATGGGTCGCTGGATTTATGCTTGGTTTTGGCTTAAAACAAAAAGACTATGGCAAGTTATCAGCTGATGTAAAAGAAGTGATCAGTGATTTTAGTGAAATTACGCGTTTAGATACCATGTTTGATGAAACCGAAGAAGACAGCCAAGCATTGCACGAAGTAATTGAATATGTGCGAGTTTCTGCGCTGTTGTGTTTTGCTGAACTTGGTCAAGAGCAAGCGCCAAAAAGCACTAAAAAAACACTTCACTAAGTTAAAATTAACAGTATAAACAGGGTTTATAATGCCAACAGTTAAAATAGAAAAAGCAGAGTTTAAAGCACGCAGAGATCGTTTACTTGCCATGATGGAACCAAACAGTGTGGCTATCATTCCAGCGGCAAGTGAAGTAACCCGCAGCCGTGATACTGAATATGCGTTTCGCCAAGATAGCGACTTCTTCTACCTAACTGGCTTTAATGAACCCGATGCAGTGTTAGTGCTTTGCCCAAGCAGCGATACACCGAGTACGCTGTTTTGTTTGAACAAAGATAAGCTGGCGGAAATTTGGCATGGTCGTCGTATTGGTTTTGAAAAAGCTAAAAAAGATTATTTATTCGACCAAACATGTGCACTGAGTGAACTAACTGAACAATTATTGAATTTGGTGAACGGCCAGCAGATTTTATTTTATGCACAAGGTACTTATCCACAGTTTGACGATAAAGTGTGGGCGTTATTAAAGACGCTGCGTGGCGCGCCTAAAAAAGGTTATAAAGCGCCACATACGATTAAAGATATTCGTGGTTTAGTGCACGAAATGCGTTTATTTAAATCACCTGCTGAGGTGAATATTATGCGCCAAGCGTGTGAAATAAGTGCCCAAGGACATATTCGTGCTATGCAGTTTGCAAAGCCAGGCGCTACCGAATATCAGCTAGAAGCCGAGCTTCATCATCATTACGCTATGCATGGTGCGCGTCATCCCGCCTATGGCACCATTGTCGGCGGTGGCGATAACGCCAATATATTGCATTACACTGCTAACAGTGATGTGCTGACCGACGGTGATTTAGTGCTGATTGATTCTGGCGCTGAACTGCAAGGTTACGCGGCAGATATTACGCGTACTTTCCCTATTAATGGGCAATTTAGTCAACCTCAAGCTGAGCTTTATAACATTGTTCTAGCGGCGCAAGCAGCAGCGTTTACTGAAGTAAAGCCCGGTGGTAGCTTATCAAAGGCTAATAAATTAGCGATGACAGTGCTCACCCAAGGCTTAGTTGATTTAGGTATTTTGCAAGGTGAGTTACAAGAGTTACTTGATAACCAAGCATGTAAAGCATTTTATATGCACGGCCTTGGTCATTGGCTTGGCCTTGATGTGCATGATGTAGGCGACTATAAAAAAGACGAAAAAGAACGCCCATTTGAAGCTGGTATGGTACTCACTATTGAACCTGGCTTGTATGTTAGCCTAGATGCGCAAGCACCTGAGCAATATAAGGGCATTGGTATTCGTATTGAAGATAACCTGTTAGTGACCGAGCAAGGCCACGAAAATCTTACTTTGAGTGTGCCAAAAAGTATCAGCGAGATTGAAGCGTTAATGCAAAAGCAAGCAATTAACCGCTAGGAGCATAACGTGGCAGAGCAGTTTGATGTTGTTATTATCGGTGGTGGCTTAGCGGGTGCCAGTTGTGCGCTGAGTCTTGCGAAACATGCGCCGCAATTAACGATTGCGGTGGTTGAAGCAAATCAACCAAGCACTGAACACCATCCTAGTTTTGACGACCGAAGTATCGCCTTAGCACAACAATCGGTGCAATTTTTACAGACCATTAATGCCTTTGATATTGATGCCTCATTTGCTGCGGCAATTAAAAAAGTGACCGTGTCGGATCGCGGTCACTTTGGTAAAACGCAGATCGATTGTGCGCAATTTTCGCAGTCAGCTCTAGGTTATGTTGTTGAGGTAAATCCGTTTGGTCGTGCTTTACATCAACAACTTGCAGCTACCCAAGTGGTCATGTATTGCCCTGACAGTGTTGCAGATATTACCTATCAGCATGATTTTGCAAGTATTACTTTGCAGTCTGGTGCTCAACTTAATGGCCAATTAGTGGTGATTGCCGACGGTGCGCAATCGGCTACTCGCCAGCTGGCAAAGATCAATTTTACTCCTGAGCCTTATTCACAAGGGGCGATCATTGCCAATATTGAAGTGGCAGGTGGTCATCATAACCATGCTTTTGAGCGCTTTACTGAGCATGGACCAATGGCATTACTCCCGATGAGTAATAACCGTTACTCGTTAGTATGGTGTATGGATAAAGCCGATATTGACGCGCATATGCAGCTTGACGACAGCGCTTTTGTAAGTGCTTTGCAAACTGCATTTGGTTATCGTGGCGGGCAATTTACTAAAGTCGGCATGCGTGCAAACTATCCACTGGTGTATGGCCGTGCTGAGTCATTAAGTGCTCACCGTACGGTACTAATTGGCAATGCAGGGCATGCGATTCATCCTATTGCAGGGCAGGGCTTTAATTTAGGCCTGCGCGATGTGCAACTTCTATGTGAATTAGTAAAGAGCGAATTGGCAATTGGCAGTTACCTATTTACCCGTGAATATGCCAAACAACGTAACCAAGATATAACCACTGTAATGACGTTAACAGATTCTTTAGTGCGGTTATTTTCAAACTCATCACGAATACTCGCATTTGGTCGCAGCTGTGGTCTATTCGCCATGGATTTGTGTTCTTCTTTAAAAACACCTTTAGCTAAGCAATTAATGGGTCAGGTTAAACAAGGTAAACGACTATGAAACAGACACAAGTATGTGTTGTGGGGGGCGGCTGTGTTGGCTTAACCCTCGCGCTGGGGCTTGTTAAAGCCAATATCAGTGTAGTAGTAATTGATGCGGCAGCAAAACAAGTATTGCCAGGCGATGAATACGCTTTGCGCGTAAGTGCACTGAGCCTTGCCAGCCAACACTTGTTTGAATCTTTGCAAGTGTGGCCTGAGATCATTGCTCAAAGAGCACGCGCCTATACCCATATGGATGTGCGCGACCAAGATAGCTTTGGCAAAATTGCTTTTAACAGCGATGAACTGGACCTTCCTCATTTAGGTCATATTGTTGAAAACGACATCATTCGTTATGCACTGATCAATGAATTAGAACAATACAGCCAAGCAACGCTTATGTTTGATACACGCTATCAACAAATACACCAAAGTGACAATGACGTCTTTATAACCTTAGACTCTGGTGAGCCAGTTATAGCCAAGTTATTAGTGGCAGCCGATGGCGCAAATTCAGCGATTCGGAAACAGTTTAATTTGCCCATTACGTTTAAAGATTATGATCATAACGCCATCGTTGCGACGGTAAGAACCACTGAGCCACATAATAATACTGCGCGCCAAGTATTTTTACCTACTGGACCACTGGCGTTTTTACCGCTGCCAGATGCCAATACGCACTCAATTGTATGGTCAACCAGTCCTGCGCATTGCCAAACGTTACTAGCCATGGATGATAGCGATTTTAATAAAGCAGTTATGGCAGCCCTTGATGGCCAATGCGGTTTATGTGAGGTACAAAGTGCGCGCACAGCGTTCCCTTTGAAAATGCGTTACGCGCAGCAATGGGTGATAGGTAAAGTGGTATTAATGGGCGATGCCGCACATACCATTCATCCGTTAGCAGGACTTGGTATGAACTTAGGCCTTAAAGATGCCGCTTACCTTATTGAGCTTTTAACTGCTGACAATAAAGAGTTTGCCAGTAATCGACTATTGCGTGATTACGAGCGTACCCGCAAGCTTGATGCACAAAAGCATATTGCGATGATGCAAGGCTTAAAAGAATTATTTGCAGGCGCTAACCCACTTAAAAAACTGGTACGTGGTGTGGGTTTAAGCTTGGTTGATAACTTAGGCCCAATTAAGCACCTGTTTGCCAAGCAAGCGATAGGGAAGTAGCAGAGTTAGTGAGATAGATGTTAGGCTAGCTAAGTGATGAGTAGTGTGATTTTATACCGCGCTTTTTTATGCCTTAAATTTGATAAAATAATCCAGATAAGCTCGGTGTCTACCTGTTAGCTGGGTTTTAGCCCAAAGGTGCTGAGGTTTGCGATTTTATATCAGTTCAATTTACGCACTACTTTCGTGATAAATCACGATCTACAAAAAAGCAGTACTTTGACTTAACAAGCACTGCTTTTATAATTTTTAGCCTTTACCTTTAGCGTTTACTTAAAACGCGTAGCTGTAACCCATTTGGATTGTGCGTGGTTTACCTGGTTGAATACCACCGTTTGCGCGGTTAGCGATGTAAGTGTTATCAAATAGGTTATCAACCGTTAGATATACTTTTTGCTTGTCATCAATTAAATATTTAGCGGCTAAATCCCACACTACGCGGCTGTCGATTGCATTCAGGCCGTCAGCACTTAAATCAGCATGTGCGTCAGATACATAACGCACTTGCGTATCAAATGCAAAGCTTGAAAGCACGGCACCAAATGAAAGAGCGATTTGATTCTCTGGAACGTAAGGCATTGCATCGCCTTTATTTACTTGCCCCCAGATATCTGATGCAAAATCATTTTTAAACTGTGAATCCGTATAAGTGTAAGTTAAGCGTACAGGGAATGTTGCGCTATTAATTTCGAAAATACGACCTGCAGAGAACTCAAAGCCCGATACTTCTACTTCGCCGTAGTTGTATTGGTCGCCAATGTTTTCATCACTACAGCCTACAGATGCAGTACAATTTCCATGCATATTGCTGTAATCAGAGAAGAATGCAATGATTTCACCATTAAAACCAGCAACGTTATAACGGCCACCAAACTCAATGTTTACGCTTTCCTCTTCTTCTTGGTCTGCATTACCTGGTGCAGCAGGAGCGTAACCTTGCTGAATACCTGCAAGTAGCGTTAGGCTGTCGCTTACGGTGTAAGTTGCCCCCAGTGATGGCACTAAGATTTGTGTATCGTTTGAAACGTCTTTAGTTAAGCCATTTTCACGTTTAGGATCAGACTTTGACCACTCTACGCGGGTAATTGTGATGTCTTCATAACGAAGGCCTGCATTAATCACTAATGCATCGATTGACCACTGGTCTTGAATGAATAACGTTGTTGCTTTTGCACTATCTACACGATTGCTGTCAGAACCCGGAACGCCCTGAGACGTTAAGGTCATACTTAAATCTTGATTAAGTGTGTATTTGTCTTCCCACTGAAAACGATCCATTTCGTCTTCGTGGTAGCGCACGCCAACAGTCACATAGTGATCGCCCGCAGGAATGTGCAACTCTGATTGCACACCTTTGGCTTGGTAGTCGCGGTTATTTGCTTTAATACCAATGCCTTCAATACCTTCAGCTGTTGGTGCCGCTTCAAATTCACTGTACTGTGCTAAATAGCTTTCACTTACTTTGCTCGCTTTGTACCAATTACGATGAAAATCATTGAGGTAAGCTGTCGCTAATAACTCATAACCATCACCAAAACGATAAGCATAGTTTAATTGGTATGCATTATGTTGCGTGTTCATTTGGTCTTTTTGTGATGCGGCATAACGACGGTTTGGTGACGCTTTATAATCTTCTTCTGTTAAACCCATGTAAGTTTCATCAGATTGTTCATCAGAGTACTTAATTTTCATCTCTAGGTTATGCGCGTTGTTTTCACCAAACTTATAACCAAATTTAAGTAAAAAATCTGTTTTTTCAAAGCCTGTGTTGTCGCTACCTACAGGTAATTCTTTAAAGCCATCTGCACCATAGCTGAAAACTTCAATAAGGCCAGCTGCGTTGTTTTTTTCTTTACCGAAGTAAGCATGGCCCTTATAAAAACCATCGCTACCGAGTTCGGCGTTTACTAAACCCGTTGAACCTTCGGTCGGTAAGCTGCGCGAAAGTAAGTTTAAAACACCACCGGTTGTACGCGGACCATACTTAACAGAGGCTGCGCCTTTTAATACTTCAATCGACTCCATACGGCCCATAGTAGGGAAGTAGTAAGCCGATGGCGCTGAGTAAGGTGCGGGTGCTACGAGAACACCATCTTCCATTACTGATATTTTATCGTTACGGCCAGTACCTGTGCCACGCATACCAATGTTAGGGCGCAGGCCATAACCATCTTCTTCTTGCACATAAACACCTGGTACAGATGCTAAAACACGAGAAATATCGGTAAATTCGAATTTTTGTAATTGTTCGTCTGAGATAAATGTAGCAGAGCCCGGAATATCGTTAATAGCAGCTTGCGAGCCAATAACGGTAATTTGCTCAAAGTTCTTTTTTTTATTTGTTGCATCATTTGCAACGGCATTAGCGCTTAATGATAAAGCAATAGCCATCGAAAGTGTTGAAACAATAAGCTTAGGAGGCATTATAGATCCTGTATGTGTCTAATTTTAACTGGCGCAATTTAAACATGTAAAATAATACGAATCAATCCTATTTGTAACAATTCCGATCGTTAAGTAAGTTTTTGAATATAAATATGAAAACATATTGTTGTTAATATTGTATTACTATATTCGTTGCGATAATCTAAATTATCAAAAGGTAACTAAAGGCGGCTTTTTGTTAGCTATTAAGTCAAGCGTAATGCAATAAACTCGGCAAGTTTATCTACCGCATGCTCGGCTTGTTCTGCATGCTTTGTTAAGCTAATACCTATTTTACCTAGGCTCGGTAAAATAGCGGTGTTTAACTCATAGTTAAGTTCATTAGGCACTGTGCTTCTAGCCAAAACGGTGATCCCTAATCCTTCTTTTAAAGCCGCAGTAAGGCCTGTTAAATCAGCGTTACTATAACTTATGCGGTACTTAATACCTGCAAGTTGCAATGCCTCGATGGCGCGGCGTCGATAAATACAACCTTCCGGTGCAGTCACAAGCGTAACAACGTCATTTTGTGCTATTGATAAATCACCAACCCAGACCAGTTGGTCTTGCATAAAAACAGGGAACTTTTCAGAGTTTAAATCTTCATTTAACGCCAGTACTAAATCAAACTGGTCTTCTCGTGAAACCGACAATAAATGCTTACTTAAACGCGATTTAACCTCTAACGATACTTCAGGGTAAAGTGCCACAAAGTCACCGATAATAGCGGGTAAGATCCGAGCGGCAAATTCGCTGGGTATTCCCAACCTCACCTTACCGGTCACATTCTCTTTAGTAAATAATTGCAAAATGGTGTCGTTTTGCAGCAGCATTTGCTTTGCCATCGGCAGCAGCAGTTCACCGTATTGATTGAGTACTTGGCGCTGGCCTTGTTTTTTAAATAGCTTATGCCCGAGCATTTCTTCTAACCGCTTTATTTGTAAACTTACAGCGGGTTGCGATAAGCCAAGTAAATCACCTGCTTTAGCAAAACCTGCTACTTCAACCACAGTAACTAACGTGCGTAAGCTGTCTGTTGAGATATTTTTCATATTAAAAATTACAATTTATGGGGGTAGATTGATAAGTATTATTTATCAATTGATTAATAATTACAATTTGTTGTTGCTAGACTTGCACAATATACTTTTGCCATTAAAGATTGATAGGTGTCGATAATGACTTTTAGCCCGATAATGTTTGCTCGTCATAGCCAGATTGAAGCAGCTGATAGCAATATGCTGCAGCTCAATACAAACACCGTGGTGATCGATTTTAGCGGCACTGAAGCAATCCCGTTTTTAACCACTATATTAGGGTTAGATTTAAACAAACTAACCGCCAGTGGTTTAGGTGTGAAAGGCACCTTAGATGGTGACCTAAACAGCAATTATAGCTTTGCGTTATATTACTTTAGTGCAACAGCGTTTAGATTTGTGTTGCACACAGATGCAGCGGCTCAATTACAAGCACTGATCAGTGAACAGCAACTGCGCTACGATATTGAGTTTGTTACCCGCACTGATTTAGCGACCTTAACTTTATCTGGTGAGCAGGCATTTGACGCGTTAGTCGAAGCATTTAAACTCACCCCTGGACTGCGCTTGTCAGACGCCAACAGCTGCTACGGTGCGCAAAGTGGTGAGGTATTTATTACCGCTATTGATAAACAATCAATACAGTATTTTCAGCTGGTGGCCAAAGCGCCTGAGCTGACTAAATGGCAAACATATTTACAGCAACGCGGTTTTGATATGTCACTACCAGACGTTGCTTAAACATAAATTGATAAGCTGGCTAGCGTATTTTTTAGTTGCCAGCTTTTGTAATTTATTTGTTAGAACAAATCGCAATTTGGGTGTTAGGTGCATTACAACTTATGTATAATCGCCGCCCATGTTATTCCCCCTCATTAAATTGAGGCCACGCCCAATCTTGGGTTAATTATAAAGTGAAGGAATATTATGACTTCTAAAACAGTTTTACATGCAAAGCACCTAGAATCAAAAGCAAAAATGGTTGATTTTCATGGCTGGGAAATGCCAATCAACTATGGTTCGCAAATCGAAGAGCACAACGCAGTGCGCACCGATGCAGGCATGTTTGACGTTTCACATATGACTATTGTTGATGTCAAAGGCGAGCAAGCACAAGCATTCCTTCGTAAACTAGTCGCTAACGATGTTGCTAAATTAACCGTTCCTGGTAAAGCGCTTTACACTGGCATGCTGAATGAGCAAGGTGGCGTAATTGACGACCTTATCATTTACTTCTTCTCAAATACTGATTATCGCTTAGTGGTTAATTCTGCAACTCGTGAAAAAGATTTAGCGCACATGGCTAAAGTTTCAGCTGATTTTGCCGTTGCAGTAACAGAGCGCCCAGAGTTTGCCATGATTGCAGTACAAGGCCCTAATGCTAAAGCAAAAACTGCCACTATCTTAACGGCTGATCAACAAGCAGCTGTTGCAGATATGAAGCCGTTTTTTGGTGTGCAAACTGGTGATTTATTTATTGCTACAACAGGCTATACTGGCGAAGACGGTTACGAAATTGTTGTACCGAACGAGCAAGCTGCGGATCTTTGGCAACAACTGCTAGATGCTGGTGTTGCGCCTGCGGGCCTTGGTGCACGTGACACACTACGTTTAGAAGCGGGTATGAACCTTTACGGCCTAGATATGGACGAGAGCGTATCACCACTTGCTGCTAACATGGCGTGGACCATTGCATGGGAACCTGAAGATCGTGACTTTATCGGTCGTGACGTACTAGTACAGCAACGCGCTGACAAAAGCACTGATAAACTTGTTGGCCTAGTGCTGGAAGAAAAAGGCGTATTGCGTAGTGGTTCTAAAGTAATTGTTGATGGTGGCGAAGGGGTCATTACCTCTGGTACTTTCTCACCTACACTTGGTTTTAGTGTTGCCCTTGCACGTGTACCACGTTCAACTGGCGAAACTGCTCAAGTAGAAATGCGTAAAAAATTAGTTAACGTAAAAGTAGTTAAACCAAGCTTTGTACGTAACGGTAAGTCTGTACTTTAAAGTATTAATTAAAAAATTTGGTGTTATCACCCAATAATACCAATCATGTTGAGTTATTAACCAGTTATAGCGACAGATAAATAGAGTGATAACAAGGCATTAATTTTGATATGTAGTTGTTCTACCTGATAAATTAATAACGCTGTTAGCGCTTTATTTAGACCGCTAGAATGGTTAAATTTTTAAGTTGATTGGTATCAAAACCAAAGGATGAATAAAATGAGCAATATCCCTAGCGAGTTAAAGTATGCCTCTTCACACGAGTGGGTTCGCAACGAAGGTGACGGTACTTTCACTGTAGGTATTTCTGAGCACGCACAAGAACTACTTGGCGACATGGTATTTGTTGAATTACCAGAAGTAGGCGATGAAGTAGATGCAGGCGAAGACTGTGCAGTAGCAGAGTCAGTAAAAGCGGCATCAGACATCTATGCACCAATCAGCGGTGAAATCGTTGCAATCAACGAAGACCTTGAAGATGCACCTGAAACAGTTAACAACGACGCTTACGGCGACGGTTGGTTATTCCGCATTAAAGCATCTGACGAGTCTGAGCTAGAAAACTTGCTTGACGCTGAAGGCTATGCAAACACCATCGACGAAGACTAATAATTAGTTTATCGCCGTACTAAAAGCCCCATTATACCTAACATAATTGGGGCTTTTATGATTTTACTGCTTACTTTTCCATACACTGTAAGTTATTAAATCAAAAGCTTTTAAGTTATTACTGGTCACCCATTAGTAATAACCATTTATTTTTTGGATCATAGGAATCTGGACAAATGTCAAACGCCAAATCTCTTGAACAATTAGAGCAAACGCAAGATTTTATTCGCCGTCATATTGGGCCAAGCCCAGCACAAGTAAGCGATATGCTAAGTGCTCTTGGAGTATCGAGTGTTGAAGAGCTGATCGGTCAAACTGTACCTGCAAGCATCCGCTTAGAGCAAGGCCTAACAGTGGGTGAAAGCCGCACTGAAGTTGAAACACTAAGCTACTTAAAATCAGTAGCAAGCAAAAATAAAGTATTCAAATCTTACATCGGTCAAGGCTACCACCCAACTCACGTACCACACGTAATATTACGTAACGTACTTGAGAACCCAGGCTGGTACACAGCGTACACTCCATACCAACCAGAGATTGCTCAAGGGCGTTTAGAGTCATTACTTAATTTCCAAACTATGACCTTAGACCTTACCGGTCTTGATTTAGCAAGTGCATCATTACTTGATGAATCAACTGCGGCTGCCGAGGCCATGGGCCTTGCAAAGCGTGTATCTAAAGCTAAAAAAGCCAACATCTTCTTCATCGCTGATGACGTACATACCCAAACTATCGACGTAGTGACAACTCGCGCCGAGCAGTTTGGTTTTGAAGTTGTGGTAGGTCCTGCTGCTGATGCTGTAAATCACGAAATTTTTGGTGCGTTATTCCAATACCCGTCAACATCAGGTGAAGTAGTCGATATCACAGATTTAATCGCTGGCGTACAAAGCAAAAAAGCGATTGCCTGTGTTGCTGCTGACATCATGAGCTTATTACTATTAAAAGCACCAGGTAAACTTGGCGCAGACGTAGTACTTGGTTCTGCCCAGCGTTTTGGTGTACCAATGGGTTACGGCGGTCCACACGCTGCATTTTTCGCAACACGTGATGCATACAAACGTTCATTACCAGGTCGTATCATTGGTGTGTCTAAAGACCGTTTAGGTAACGATGCACTACGTATGGCAATGCAAACCCGCGAGCAACACATTCGCCGCGACAAAGCCAACTCAAACATTTGTACAGCGCAAGTATTACTCGCTAACATGGCTGCGTTTTATGCGGTGTACCATGGCCCACAAGGCTTAAAAACAATTGCACAGCGTATTCATCGTTTTGCTGATATTTTAGCCGCAGGCCTTAAAGCTAAAGGTGTAAACCTTAAGCACAGCACCTGGTTTGATACCCTAACAGTTGTTAGCGATAACAAAGACGATGTAACAGCGCGTGCTGTAGCAAACGGCGTAAACTTTGCTACTAACCATGATGGCGAATACTCAATCTCAGTGTCTGAGACCACAACGCGCGCAGACGTAGCACAGTTGTTCGATATCATTCTTGGCGAAGACCACGGCTTAAGTGTTGATGCAATCGCAGCAGACATCGAAGCAAACGGTAGCGATTCAATCCCTGCAAACCTTGAACGCGATGATGAAATCTTAACGCACCCTAACTTCAATTCATATCACAGCGAAACTGAAATGCTGCGTTATATCAAACGTCTTGAAAACAAAGATTTAGCACTTAATCACTCAATGATCTCGTTAGGTTCATGTACTATGAAACTAAACGCGACCGCTGAGATGATCCCAATTACTTGGCCTGAGTTTGCTAATCTTCACCCATTCTGCCCGCTAGACCAAGCAGAAGGTTACCAAATCATGATGGGCGAACTACATGATTGGTTAGTTAACATCACCGGTTACGATGCCGTTTCATTACAGCCAAACTCTGGTGCACAAGGTGAATACGCAGGCTTAATCGCGATTCGCAAATACCACGAGTCACGTGGCGATGCACACCGTAATATTTGTTTGATCCCAAGTTCAGCGCACGGTACTAACCCAGCTTCTGCACAAATGGCAAGCATGAAAATTGTAGTTGTTGATTGTGACAAAAACGGTAATGTAGATATGGCTGATCTTAAAGCGAAAGCAGAAGAAGTATCAGAAAACCTATCGTGTATCATGATCACATACCCGTCTACGCACGGTGTATACGAAGAAACAATTCGTGAAATTTGTGACATCATTCATCAACACGGCGGCCAAGTTTACATGGACGGCGCGAACATGAATGCACAAGTAGGTGTAACAAGCCCAGGCTTTATCGGTTCAGACGTATCGCACTTAAACTTGCATAAAACGTTCTGTATCCCACATGGCGGCGGTGGCCCAGGTGTTGGCCCAATCGGTGTTAAATCACACCTAGCGCCATTTATGCCTAACCACAGCGTAATTAACGTACCTGGTACGAGTATCGGCAACGGAGCAGTATCAGCAGCGCCATACGGCTCAGCAGCTATTTTACCTATCTCATGGGCTTACATCACCATGATGGGTAGCGAAGGCCTTAAACAAGCCACTGAAATGGCAATCGTAAGTGCTAACTACTTAACTCATGAGTTAAGCCAGCACTTCCCAATTTTATACCGTGGTCGCAACAACCGTGTTGCTCACGAATGTATTGTTGACTTACGCCCACTTAAAGAGCTTTCGGGCATCACTGAAATGGATGTTGCTAAGCGTTTACAAGATTACGGTTTCCATTCACCAACTATGTCGTTCCCAGTAGCGGGCACCTTGATGATTGAGCCCACTGAGTCTGAGTCTAAAGTTGAGATCGACCGTTTCATCGAAGCTATGGTATCAATCAAAGGCGAAATCGACAAAGTGATCTCTGGCGAATGGTCTATAGAAAACAACCCGCTAGTGTTTGCACCGCATACACAAGGCGACGTACTTGGTAACGAGTGGGACAGAGCATACGACCGCTTCTACGCTGCGTTCCCAGTACCAGCAGTGGCCAAAAACAAATTCTGGCCTACAGTAACGCGTATCGATGACGTATACGGCGACCGTAATCTAGTGTGTTCATGCCCAGCGGTAGAGACATACAGAGACTAATAATTTTATTGATAAAAGTCATTATAGTTTGGGAATGAAATTATAGATTGGGAATCCAATCTCTATTCCCAAACAATAATTATTAAAAAGGGTGAGCTGAAGTGGCTCACCCTTTTTTATTTCTAGTCCAATGTTTAGTTATTTTTCAACTTTTGCAACTGGTTCAAGTGACGTCATTTTTAGATAAGTCATACTTTCAATATCTAACTTATCAAAAGGGTATTGGCCTCGAATATTATCATTAAAAACCTTCCCCATTGATGTTGAGTAATACAACTCATCCCATACTAAAATAGGTATATTGTAATAACGATAAACACTTCCTGATTCAAATTTGAGATCAAGAATTTTATTAATCGTTGAATAGCCGATGTGTGAAAAAGCATCTGAATTTACAGGGTGTTGTTCAAATAAGGGGAAAGGAGTTTGGTTTAAAATAGAAGCTTCAATTTTAGCACTTATTGCATTTGCAACTGCATTATTTCTTAGGTATGCAGCAATTAACCCATGACCAGTTGAGTCAAATAAAGACTCAGCAGAATAGTTTGAAGGTAAACTACCAAATAAAATCCTTACGGCTCGTATGACCCAGTCTTCGTCAAGTGTAAGGTGTGAAATGATCTCTTTATATTCCTCCCCCAAACTTCCTCCTATTGAACTTGTTGGTGTTGCTATTGCGGCTAGGCTAACCAGTGGATAATCGGAAGCAAGATACCCGTCGCTATATTGATAAGTAGATATGGTTTCCTCAAAAAGAGCATTGGTGTAAAAGTTACCTTGCGAGTGACCAATAAGAATAATACGGTTGCAAGAATGCATCTGAAATTGAAGTCTTTGAAATGCATTTTTATAGTCTGTCTCGTCAATAATAGAGTAATTTACTTCAGTAAATACATCCTGTAAAACAGACTCAATTTGAGCGATATCTATATCTGATAGTGAGCTAACAGTGCCTCCAATTATTGCAGTTATTATACGATACTCAGGTGAAAATACGGGCAAGTCACTATACTTTTGCTGTGCGACTTCATATATTTGCATAAATATAGCTTCACTTTTATTATGACTCCCTGTAGGAAATGCTCCTTTTTTAAATTCAGGTAGGTGAGAATTTTGAAAGTTACCTAATCTATTTAAGTTTGCCCTATATTGCTTGATATTAGTCCGCATACCATTTACATAGAAAATGCGCACATTATCAATATTTCTAGAGCAATACCGATCTTGTGCTTGATAATTACCATTCGCCAAAACTGGAAATATAAGTAAGAGTAAAATATATATAGCTTTCATTTTATGTCCTTCTTAAGGATATTGCAGTCTTGATCAGCACTTCGATGAAAACCGTCATCCCAAGCAATATAGTCACTAATTTTATTTTGGCTTTTTCGGTTCGCGTAAGCTCTATCTATCGTATTAAAGTATAAAACTTCGGGTTCTCTAAAGTGTGGGTGTGAATTTTGTAAATATCGAACACAGTAGCTTATGTTGATCATATCCAAAATAATCTGCTTACTGATCTCAGTATCTAAATTTGGTATACGCCCTTGTTCAATATCAATAACCAGTTGTAATGTTGAAGCTGCGCCTAAACTAAAGGTGATGAGCTGTGGAGAATCAAACTTTTCATACACATAGCGCTCATAATCATCACGAATACCGTTATCATTTTGGTCAACACCGTCCAGCGTTTTATAGTCGTCAGGGTGTTCAGGTGGTAAATCTGGGGTTTGGTAGAATGAATCTTTAATTTTTTGCCAACTACTATGAAGTTTAGGTTCGTTATTCTCATTCCAATA
>NZ_JACJEZ010000027.1:0-68848 GCF_014164365.1 Pseudoalteromonas sp. SG43-6 | reverse complement strand
AAAAATTTACCTTCATACACAGCGCATACAGGTAAGGTTTTTAAAGATGTAAAACCATATTTAATAGTCGGTATGGGTGAATCAGGTGAGATAAAGGTTTGGGTTTCAAATACACCATCCGCTGGGTTTACAGGTCGCGTATTACACGAGCTTGGCTCAGGGCAAGCCCAGTGGCGTGAGAATAAGTAGCAGAGCCACAGCCCTAACATTCTCTAAATTATGAGTAGAGGCGGCCCGTAGCTTTGGCCCACAAAGTGATGCGAGACAAGCTTTATAAAAAGATTATAAGCATCATAGGTGCTTAATATCAGGCATTACTTTGCAACAATGCCTTTTCTGAATCGATTTTAATTTCAACACCACTCCCATTTTAAGATAATCGGATATATAAATAACTTTTAAATTTAAGTATCGAGTCTGAGCCCTGTGTCTTGTTTAATTTTTTCGATCACCATATAAGTGTGGTGCGTACCAACACCCGGTATATCGACTAAATCACCAAGCACTTGACGGTATTCATCCATATCCGAAACCCGAATCTTTAATAGGTAATCATAGCCACCAGCAACCATGTCGCACTCAACCACTTGCTTTATTTTTAAAATATGTTCACGGAACACTTTAAATACCGCAGTATTTGACGTCACTAACGACACTTGCACATGCGCGACTAAGCTTTGATTAAGTTTGGCTTCGCTCAACTTGGCAAAGTAACCTTCGATGTAACCTTCTTGTTCAAGCCGTTTTACTCGATCAAGACACGGGCTGGGACTTAAGTTAACCTGCTTTGCGAGGTTAACATTAGATATTCTGCCGTTTTTTTGCAGAACGTCTAAAATTGCTAAATCGATACGATCGAGCATGCGTAATCTATTCGGACTTGTCATAACAGAATTTTATGCGGATAAGTTTAAGGTATGCCCTGTAAATTATCGTAAAACGCTAAATTTAACCAGCATATTCTGCTGGATTTTAATTAGAATGCACGCATTACGTACATAAAAATCGGGCAGCGAAATTTTTTAGCTGCAAGACTCCATACACCAGAGGGTTGCTTATGTTATTTGACGGCGATTTGACAACAACGTGTCCAATCAGACAAAAAATCCGTGACTTTTATCGCATTGACGAAAATGCTGTAATTGATCATATTTTACCGCTTGCTGAAGTTGGCGTAAAAGCCCGCAGCCGTGCTTGGGAACGTGCTCGCCAGATAGTTCACACTATTCGTCGCGATCAAGACGGTCAAAGCGGTGTTGATGCGCTACTTAATGAGTTCTCTCTCTCTAGTGAAGAAGGCGTGGTATTGATGTGCTTAGCTGAAGCATTACTTCGCGTGCCAGATAAAGCCACTCAAGACACGCTAATTCGCGATAAGTTAGCCAAAGGCGACTGGAGCTCTCACTTAGGCAGCAGCGACTCACTATTCGTTAATGCGTCATCTTGGGGTCTATTAGTGACCGGTAAAATGGTTAACTACACTGATAAAACCAAAGAACAGCAGTTTGGTGTACTGAAAAAAACCATTGGTCGTTTAGGCGAGCCGGTTATTCGTAAGTCAGTAAACTTTGCCATGAAGATCATGGGTAAGCAGTTTGTTATGGGTCGTACAATTAACGAAGCCATCGAACGCGCTGCAGAAAAAGAGCAAAAAGGCTATGTATATTCATACGATATGCTTGGCGAAGGCGCTCGCACCATGAAAGATGCACAGCGTTATTTCAATAGCTATATGAATGCGATTCATGCTATCGGTAAAGCGGCAAATGGCCGTGGCCCAATTAAGAGCCCTGGTATTTCAGTGAAGCTGTCTGCGATTCATCCTCGCTATGAGTTTACTCATAAAGAACGTGTCATGAACGAAATTGTGCCTAAGCTTAAAGAGCTGGCCATGGCAGCTAAAAGCTACGATATTGGCTTTACTGTTGATGCTGAAGAAGCGGATCGCCTTGATATTTCACTTGATGTAATCGAAGCAGTATTTAGTGATGATGACCTAGCTGGTTGGCATGGTTTTGGTTTAGCTGTGCAAGCGTATCAAAAACGCGCAATTTTTGTGATTGAATGGTTAACTGAGCTTGCCAGCCGTGTTGGTCGTAAAATGATGGTGCGTTTAGTTAAAGGTGCCTACTGGGATACCGAAATCAAAACCACACAACAAGATGGTTTAGAGCACTTCCCAGTATTTACTCGTAAGGCAACCACCGACGTATCTTACAAAGCATGTGCTATCAAAATGCTAGAAGCACGTGATGTACTTTATCCACAGTTTGCAACCCACAATGCCTACACTGCGGCAACAATTTTAGAAGTTGCTAAAGGTGATAACCAAGGTTTTGAATTCCAACGCCTGCACGGTATGGGTGAATCATTATTCGACCAAATCGTAACTGAAGAAAAAATTCAGTGTCGTGTTTATGCCCCTGTAGGTCAGCACGAAGATTTATTGGCTTATTTAGTGCGTCGTTTACTTGAAAACGGTGCTAACTCATCGTTTGTTAACGCCATTGTAGATACCACGAAACCTGTTGAATCGTTATTACCGGATCCGGTAGAAACACTGCAAGGTTTGCGTAACAAGTACAACACGCAAATTAAGATGCCAATTGATTTATACGGCGCTGAACGTGCTAACTCAAAAGGTATGGATTTAACCGATATCAATGTGATCACGCCATTCAAGGAAAATCTTGATAACTGGTTTGCAGAGCACCGTATTAGTGAAAGCGATATTCCTGAAGGTTCAATTGCAGTTAAAAACCCAGCCAATCATCAAGAGATCATCGGTCATATCAAGCTACAAAATAGCGATGATATGCTCACTCTACTAAGCAATGCAGAAACCGCCTTTGAATCGTGGTCACAAACGCCAGTTAAAGAGCGCGCAAACCTATTACGCCGTATTGCTGATATTCTAGAACGTCATCACGACGAGCTTGTGGCTATCTGTATCAAAGAAGCCGGCAAAGTAGCACAAGATGGTATTGACGAAGTACGTGAAGCGGTTGATTTTTGTCGTTACTACGCAGCTCGCGCCGAAGAGCTAAGTGAAGATGAGCGCTTTGAAGCCCGTGGTGTGATTTTATGTATCAGTCCATGGAACTTCCCATTAGCAATCTTCTTAGGTCAAGTTGCTGCAGCAATCGTAACTGGTAACACTGTTATTGCTAAACCAGCTGAACAAACTAGCTATATTGCGCTGCGCACTATTGAGCTTATGTTATCTGTTGGTTTACCAGAGCATGTGGTACAGCCTGTTATTGCGCGCGGTAGTGAAGTAGGTAAAACTATTGTTCCTGATGAGCGCATTC
Organism: Pseudoalteromonas sp. SG43-6; assembly: GCF_014164365.1. NCBI lineage: Bacteria > Pseudomonadati > Pseudomonadota > Gammaproteobacteria > Alteromonadales > Pseudoalteromonadaceae > Pseudoalteromonas > Pseudoalteromonas sp. SG43-6. The sequence goes on along the minus strand of NZ_JACJEZ010000027.1, from coordinate 65,537 downwards.
AAGCGGTTATGTTCACAGGCTCAACTGAGACCGGTACCATCATTTCACAAACACTTGCTGCACGTAATGATATTCAAGTACCGTTGATTGCCGAAACCGGCGGTCAGAACTGTATGATCGTAGATTCAACAGCATTGCCTGAGCAAGTCGTTGACGATGTGATTAGCTCTGGTTTCCAAAGTGCTGGTCAACGTTGTTCTGCACTGCGTGTATTGTTCATTCAAGAAGATATCGCAGATAGCGTAATTGAAATGATCAAAGGCGCGTTAAAAGAGCTACACATTGGCGATCCATCATTACTATCAACCGATATCGGCCCTGTAATTGATGAAAAAGCCTTGAAGAACTTAAACGAACACGTTGAGTACTTAAAAGGCAACGCAACACTGCATTATGAGTGTGATATTCCAGATAATAGCGAAAACGGAGCGTATTTCTTTGCGCCACGTTTATATGAAATCAAAGATCTATCTGTACTGAAACGTGAAGTATTTGGCCCATGTGTACATATCATTCGCTTTAAAGGCACAGAACTTGATAACGTGATTGACCAAATAAATAACACTGGGTTTGGTTTAACCATGGGTATCCATTCACGCATCGAAGAGCGTTGTGAATACTTAGCAAAAATGTCGCGTGCCGGGAACGTCTACGTTAACCGTAATATGATTGGCGCGATTGTTGGCGTACAACCGTTTGGTGGTCGTGGTTTATCTGGCACCGGACCTAAAGCAGGTGGCCCTAACTACTTAACTCGTTTAGTTAAAGAAAAAGCATCACCTGAAAACGTGCAAATGACTAACTTAACACCAGACGAGCTTGACACTCACCACTATTCAGGTGCTGCTGAGCAAGTCGAGAAGTTAATGGCAAACTCCATGCGCGATGAAAAAATTTGGCGCGCAACCCCACTGAACGATCGTGTTTCAGCGGTACGTCAGTTATTAGCTAAAGTTGCCACAGTCGATATTATTGACGAGTTAGCCGACGATTTAGCATTAACACTTGCCGATGCTCGTGCCCAACTTAATCGCCTTGAAAAGCACATGCGTAAGTTTACTACTTTGCCGGGGCCAACAGGTGAATCAAACACCCTTCACCTTGAAGCGCGTGGCTGTGTTGTATGTTATGCCGATAAGAGTACCTCGTTTAACTTCTGGGCTATTTCGATCATCACCGCACTTGCTGCAGGTAATACCGTGATCACCGTAGCGTCGGAGTTATTTTATGACGAAGCGGTGGCCTTTAAAGATAAGTTTATCTCAACAGGTATTGCTGAAGGGGTATTCCAAGTAGCTAAACCGAATCAGTTACAAGCTATTTTGGCGCACCCTCATTTAGCAGGTGCTGTTGTTGCATCGCGCTCATCACGCTTAGGCTACTTCAGTCAACAGCTAGCGCAACGTAAAGGAGCTATCTTGCCAGTGATCAGTGCTGAGTACTACGACACGCTAATCAAGCGCTTATTAACAGAAAAGACCATTAGTATTGATACAACTGCTTCAGGCGGTAATACATCACTAATGACTTTAGTTGAAGATGACGAGTAGAGTTTAAGTAGATATTAACAAAGGGCGCTAATTAGCGCCCTTTTTACTACTTATCCAGTAAGAATTTTGCTAACTTTGTAGTATGTTATTTATTATGAAGTAAACACATTGAAAATTATCCCAATCGATCAGCTTATACCAGGTATGTTTGTACATAGCGTAACTAAACAAACGGGTAAAATTAAAATCAAAAACCAAGGTTGGGTAAAAACGCAAGCTGGCGTACAGCAACTTATAAAAGCCGGTATCTTAGAAGTTGAAATTGATCCTGATAAAACCATCGTTGAACTCACTCCTACTGCCACAACAAACGATATAAAGGTTGAACCGCCTAAACAACGTGATCCTTGGTCTACAACACATAGTGTTGAGCAAGAGATGGACAAAGCATTTAAGCTCTACAGCGAAGCAAAACAACTGCAAAGCAAAGCATTTACCGATATAAAAGCCGGTAACACTATAGATATTACCCCCTTTAAGGAATTAGCTAGCGGCTTTATTGATTCGGTATTTCGTAATCAAGATGCGCTAGCATGCATCACCCGTATGCGTGAAAAAGACGCCTACCTACTAGAACACTCGATCAACGTCTCGATCTTAATCAGTATTTTTGCCAAACACTTAGGTTTTGAACGAGCGCTTATTGAAGAACTTGCCACCGGTGCGCTGTTACATGATATTGGTAAAATTCAGATACCGGATGACATTCTTAATAAGCCGGGTAAGTTAACCGATCAAGAATATAAAGTGATTCAGGATCATGCGCGTTTTAGTAAAGAAATTTTAGAAAAAGCGGGCCTTAAAGGCATTGCCGTCGATATTGCAGGCTTTCATCATGAGCGACTAGATGGCACGGGTTACCCGTTTGGCAAGCGAGCTGATGAAATAAGCCAGTACGTGCGTATGGCATCGATTGTTGATGTCTATGATGCACTTACCGCTGAGCGTGTTTATAAGGCCGGCATGGAGCCAATCAAGGCCTTTAAAATACTCAAAGATGGTTGTCCAGATAGCTTTGATGGCGAGTTACTGACTAAATTTATTCAGTGTATTGGCGTTCATCCAGTTGGCACGTTAGTTAAACTGTCGAGTCAAAAAGTCGGCCTAGTGACCAAAAGCAACCCTAGCAGCCCTCTTAAACCTCAAGTGAAAACTTTTTACAATGCAAAACACGCTCACTATACGCAAGTTCAAGATATAGATCTGGCGCATAACCGAAATCAAGATTCGTTAGAATCCGCCATTAAACCAGCGGATTTCAACATTGATTTAATTAGATTTTTCAAAAATTCAATTTTGCCGTAATGATCACCGAAAACAAAATAGGCCTGCGCGAAGTAGCTATATAATCGTCACTCGGGCCAATCTTGCAGCGCTTTTAAGCTAAATTCATAATCATCAAAACTCAGCACCGTTTGCTCTGGAGTGATCTCTAATACTCTTAAGTCCCCAATGCTATCTCCCTCATATAACTCCCGATTATTGAGCTTTACCCAACGTTTATCAGGTGATGATGAGTAAATATGCGCTTGGTATTTAATTTCTGGCATCAATGCCAACAAAGCATCAGGTAGTAACTCAATCGGCTCAGCATAAGATGAATTTTTAGTGCCTTGCGTTACTTGATGAGATTGGGTGCTTTGAGTATCTTCGATAGCGCGAGCAAAGGCGTTTTTAAGCGCCGTTGGCACAGTTTCAAGTTCTTCATCGCTGACAGTTGCCTCCGGCTTTGATTTCTCACTAGTCGGTTCGCCAATAGGCTTCCCCAATACTTTGTATTTACTCATATCGATATTGCTAGCGCTATTGTTAATCATTGGCTGCATTTGCACTGCATTAGGATTATATTGCTGCTGAGGCGCTGCATATACTTGCTGATAACCATTAGGTGTTTGCACCAGCATTGGCTGACCTTGCGGATAAGCTGGTGCAGTATTTACTGGCACTTGCACCCACTGATATTGCCCTGCTGCTTGTTGGTATTGCTGAGGTTGAACAAATTGCGGCTGAGACATCGGCTGCGTGCTGGCAACTTGGGCTGGGCTAGTTTGTACTGGATTTGTTTGCACCGGTATCGATTGCTCAGGCTTCACTGTGGCAGGTACAGGTGTTTTGTCATCAGCAGGCTCCACTGATTGATCCTGAACAGTCGTTACCACTTGTTCAGGGGTATTAAAATGATTTTTTTGTAACCATTTACCAATTGAAAACCCTGCCATTAAGGTCAGTAAAAAAGCAACCAACAAGCCAAGCGAAATCGCAATAAAACGATAACGCTGCAGTTCTTGCTGCTGTTTTAATTGCTCAGCGTTTCTGTCATGTGCTGACGCTTCATCATGTTGTTCTGATTGTTTTAAGGCATCTAATAAATACGACATATATGACCATTAATTAAAGAATAAACGACAAACCAATACCCAGACTGAGCACAGTTAAAAATGCCAACGGATAGAGCCAATTAAACGACGACTGCTGCTCTATACTAACGGAACTTAATGCACTCGGCGGTAACGCTTCTTGTGCTGAGCGCATTACTATATCACTATCAATCATCGTTAGCTGCTTAGAAAAAGCGCCCATTAAACAGCGTTCACATAATAAGTTTACTAAACGCGGAATACCTGCAGTAACTAAGTGAATCGTTTTTAACGCATCATTTGAGAATAGTCCCCGATCACAACCTGCAACATACAAACGATGCTTAACGTAAGCAAAAGTTTGTCCTTCAGTTAACGGTAGTAAATGATAACGAGCAGTGATCCGCTGTGCTAACTGACGCAACTCATTACGCTTTAATAAAGCCTGTAATTCTGGCTGACCAACCAATACTATTTGTAGTAATTTTTTATGGTTTGTTTCTATGTTAGTTAATAAACGAAGCTGTTCTAGCACGTCAGGGGCTAAAAGCTGAGCTTCATCAATAATCAAAATAGTGTGGCCACCTGCTTGATGATTCGCTTCAAGATGCTTTTTAATTGCATCTGTTAAGGTTTTTAACGTCGCATTTTGCTCGTCATAAACAATATGAAATTCATCGCAAATACTCGCTAACAGTTCCAATTGTGACAGTGCTGGATTATGGATCAACGCCACTTGTGTGTTTTCAGGTAACTGCTCTTGCAAACTGCGGGTTAAGGTCGTTTTCCCTGTTCCCACCTCACCGGTTAACAATACAAACCCACCGGCTTCACCTAAGCCATAAGTTAAATGCGCCAACGCTTCTTTATGGCGTTCGCTTAAAAATAAGTACTGTGGATTTGGCGCGATTGAAAACGGTTTCTCTGACAAGCCAAAATAGCTTAAATACACCCTAAATTTCCTTACTGATTAAATCACGGCCTATAATGGCAAAAAAACAGCGTAAGTGAAAACCTTGTTAGCGTTTTATTAGTTAAATAACGTAAAATAGTTTGCACAGTTAATATTCAGGGGAAATTATGCAAGTTTATTTGGTCGGTGGAGCAGTTCGTGATGAGCTATTAGGGCGAATCATCAAAGAACGCGATTATGTGGTGGTCGGTGCAACTCCTGAGCAACTGATCAAACAAGGCTATCAACAAGTTGGTAAAGACTTTCCCGTTTTTTTACACCCAAAAACTAAAGAAGAATACGCACTAGCTCGTACCGAGCGAAAACAAGGCCAAGGTTACACGGGCTTTGTCTGCGAGTTTTCAGCAGATGTTACCTTAGAAGACGACTTACGCCGCCGCGATTTAACCGTTAACGCTATTGCAAAAGCACAAGATGGCAACTTAATTGACCCTTATGGCGGCAAGCAAGATTTAGACAACCGCATTTTGCGCCATGTATCTGACGCATTTAGCGAGGATCCACTACGCATATTACGCGTTGCCCGTTTTGCAGCTCGTTATCATTATCTTGGTTTTACGATTGCCGAAGAAACCCAGCAATTGCTAACACAGATGATCAACCAAGGAGAGTTACAAACACTCACCGCAGAACGCATTTGGCTAGAATGTGAAAAATCATTAACGGATGGCGCATTTGCTGAGTTCTTGAATATTTTAGCGCAGTTAGGCGCGCTTAGTGCAATCAGCCCTGCCTTAGCAGGTAACTGGAGCGATGAGTTATATCAACAACTAAAAAACCGTTACGCTTACGCACAAAGCCAAAATATAACCGATCAGGCATTATTGTTTGTACAAGCCACTGCATCATTGACGCAAGAAGAGATTAAAATTCTCAGTCAAACTATTCGTTTACCAAATGACGTACGCGACTTAGCATTACAACTTAATACCCACCAAGCAACCTTAACTAGCCAAACAATCACCGCAGAGCAACTACTCAGTTGCTGCAATCAACTCGATTTATGGCGCCGCCCTGAACGGTTCGAGGCAGTTCTAAAAGCCGTTGAGATTAACCAAGCAGCATCACTGGCTAATCAAAAATTATTATTAACAGCAACCAAAGCAGCTAAAGCAATTAACCCGCAGCAATTTATTACGCAAGGCATTAAGGGCGCAGCAATAAAAACCGCGCTAGAACAAGCGCGGTTAGAGGTATTTCAGCAGTATTTTTAAACGGCGATGTTACTTTTCATAGCGCACTAAGCGTAAATAAACGAACGACTCTTTATCGTGCAAACTGTTAAGACCTCTGTCAAAGGTGTATACCCAAGCTGAAGTTTTATCGCCAATACCTGATGTACTAGTCCAATAGTTCTCACTTAAATTGCCCAAAAACACGGTCTCATTAATACTAGGGGTTACACAGCTATGTTCTAAAATACTGGCAAGCTCTTTATTATTAGGTACTTGCCAATCTTTATAAGCACCTGTGCGGTCGTTTACCGCAGCTCTTAATGCTTCTTGCCAATTAACTTTCACAATGCTGTTTAAACAGCTATTGGTTGTTAGGTCATAGCTTTGTCCATAACTACAGGTTTGCCACATAAGTCCGGTGATATTATCACTCACCGTACCATCGGTGTGCATTGTAAAACGCGCTGTAGCCGTTGTTTGTGTTACACCTTCATAACAGGTCTGCACAGCCATTGCTGCAGGGCTTGCTAACAATAAGCCAATTAATAATGATTTCATTGTGTTGCTCCTGCGGTTCTGACTAAGCGCACAAACGCGGTATCACTTTTAGGATATGCCAAATCATTGCCGTCGCTCATATCAAAAATATACGCTTGTGATAAGCTAGTCCCATCTACCGCAGTTTGTGAGGTCCAATAAATTAGTCCATCCGCTAATAAGTTACTATTAGGCGTATTAGGAAAGTAATTCTCATCGAGCAATATTGATTGTCCATGCTTGCCATAATTAAGTAGTGTTAATAGCTCTGTGTAGCTAGGTACTCGCCAGTTAGTACCGCCACAGTAATCAAGAGCATTTACTTCATTAACATACACTTGTAAGTTACAATTATTATTACTTGGGCAAGTGCTGTTTGGCGTGCCAAGGCTACTCCCCGTTTGCACACCATCTTCACTAGTTAAATACCAAGTATAATGATTTTGTCCTTCACGCAACGCCGTATTTGGTAAAGTGCCTGTATTAGGGCTTTTTACTTCCCAAATCAAACCCGTAACGTTATCGCGAATACAACTAAAATTAGCGGCGCTATCTAATAATTCATCGGCAAACTGGTTAAGTTTTGTAAAATCAAAAGCCTGCTCACCTTTACCCACTTTCTCGATATGCGAGCCAACCCCACTATCGCGCCCAACAGAAGCATCTTGACGCGGAAAATCAGGACTTGTACAGGCTATTTCTTGGGTGTTGTTGTAGCATTTGCTCATCCCAGTATCATTGATAAGACCAAGCGGTTTAGAATTAACCACAATATCAACACTATCTTTATCAGTGCGACCTTTACTATCAGTCACGGTTACTTCAAAAGTATGGGTGTTGACCGCTTCGGTTGCCGGTGCTGTGAAAGAAGTAATACATTGCTGCTGGTTATCAAGCACCGCTGTGCCAGCTGTTTGCTGCCAGTAGCATTTAAAGGTGTCTGTTACTGTTTCGGAATCTGTAGCATCTAAGGTCACTTTTTCCAGCTCAATAACACTTTGATCAATACCAGCATTAGCAATAATGACTTCACTGGTTTTGTTTAAGGTATGAGAATACTGCGAGCTCGACTCGCCCCCCTCATCATCGACAACCGTTAACAGCCAAGTGATCTGCGTGTTGGTATCAAGTAACGGATGAGTGAAACTAATTGTTGCATTGCTATTACTATCTACAGCGAGCGTTGGCCCTGTAATTTGTTGCCAGTTATAGCTATTAATTTGGCCATTTTCATCCGGATCAACTGAACTGGCGCCACTTAAGGTAATTATATCTTTATAATCTGAAGGCAATGTTTCGGGTGCAGTTTGAGTGACAATGACTTGAGGAAGCTGATTATTTGACTCAATTTCGATCAGCAAGTCATCACTAACTAATTGGCCATCGGTGGTTTGATAACTAACACGCAGTAATAGCTCGCTGTTTGCTTTAATATCAGGGGCAGTAATGGTTTGTAGTGCACCAGTGAGGGGAAAGCCGGCAATAATTGGTCCACTTACTCGCTGCCAGGTAAAGGTACCATCAGCAGGCGACCCTTTGGCCTCAATAGTAAATTCACTTTTTTCAATAATGCGCTGATCATCGCCAGCAAATACGGATGCTGCGACTACGGGATTATCGTTGCCGCCTCCGCCACCACCGCATGCTGTCAATACAGCAAACAACGGTAAAACCATTAAAGGGGATTTCATGCACTGATTCCTCATTTAAAACTGAAATTACGTAGCTTTTATATTAATAGCCACGCCAATCAATAAATTAAGCAACAACAATGCCAGATACAAAAAGAGGATGTTATAAATAGCTATCTTGGTGAATACGGACAAATAACTTTGTGCCTATTTTACTATAATCGACCTTATACTCACGACCATCTAACGCCTGAATGAACAGTAAGCGTTTCTCTTCTCCAAATACGTCAGCACTACCTATGTAAACCATTTCTAAATAGCGCTCTTTAGCTTCACGACGATTTTTTGGCAACTCTTCCTTAAATGGCTCTAAACCATGTTGAGTTACCTTGATTTTTGGGTGTATTTCAGAATTCACGATCACTAAATCGAGTTTTTTATCTTTATGGATTATGGTATTTCTGCCACTTTTAATAAAAGATCTATCTTGACTCATCGCTTCATCCTACTAACTAACGCCTATTTTCAGGCGTCTGTCTCTCTAATTGAGATTCTATAAATACGACTGGGTTATTCCGCCATGCATTTAAGCTATGGCTAAAATCCCAAATACTTCTATCTAATACACTTGCGGGTAACAGTAAATCATATCCTGTTAATTGCCGTAGATGTCGCATCCTATTAGCAAACATGGCTATCAAGCCATTAAAACTGCGACCATTCACAGAAGTGTAATGATTATCTTCAACTAACCATTCTGATGGGCAATTGCCATTTTTGCAATGTTTTTGAATTACTTGCATAAATAAATGCCGTTGTTCGATCAATAATTTACCAGCAATTCTTGGTGCTAATTGTAATAAAAATTCATCAGTGTCATTAAGTTTAATACCTACAGCATTTAACTCAAGCGGTTCAAGTTCTTGTTCTACTTTAGGAATACCACTGCGATTTAGATTTTCTTGCTTCAGACTCCAATAGCCATATTTATGTTGATAAGTAAGTTCTTGTTCTGTAATAACTAAACTGTAATATGGCTCTTGAGTTTTTAAAAAACCAACAAAAATAGCAGCCAAACATAAACTCACTAAAAAAGTTTCGAAAATGCTAATTTCGTCGGGCCGCAGTAAATTAAACAGCATTATAAATATCAGCCCCACCGCACCGACAGTGAGAATTTCGATACCATTGCGCGCACCTTGCGCACGCAATTTTAAAACAGTATTTTTGCGTTTAACCATAACGATAAAAAATAATATAAAAAACGTACATAATTATAGTCCAAATAATCAATTTTCGTATTTTCATACAACGCGGACATTTGCTCGTTAACTTCATAACTCTCTCATATACAAACACAAAACAGGAACAAACAAAAAAATAACTTAACTTTTACGCCTAACCGACAGATTTATGAGATACGCGGCCGCCAATTCACGCTGTAATTTTGTACACTAGAGGCAATTAAATTTCCGGTATTTTTAACAATGTATGCAAAGCAATCTGGCAAAGCGCTATTTCCATTTATTATTACTCTACTTCTGGGGCTATGTGTTTATCTTTATTTACCAAGTAGCCAAGGTGAGCAATCCGACTTCACAGCAAGTGCTACCCAAGTAACCGCTCACACTGTAGCAAGTGAAGAAAATGCAGTCCTCATTGAGGCTATCGGCAGTGCCCGCGCTAATCAAGCAATTTATATAAAAAGCGCACAAAATGATTACGTAACTGACATTTATTTTAAAGACGGTGATTTAGTCAGTAAAGGTCAAAAGCTCGTACAATTGCAATCGCAGCAAGAAGAACTCACCGTTAAAGAACTGGCAATTAACTTACGTGAAGAAAAACGTCAACTTGAACGCTTAACTGAGCTTTCTCGCTCTCAAGCAACCGCAAAGTCATTGCTCGAAGAGCAACTTTCTCGCGTTGATGCAACCGAAGCGCAGTTTGAAAATGCTAAAACTAAATTGGCTGAAATGACTATTTTCGCGCCTTTTTCAGGCATTTTAGGTAAGCGTCAAATCTCCGTAGGTGCTTATGTAAATAACAGCACAATTATTACAAGTTTAGATGACATAAGCATAATTAAAGTCGATTTCAAAGTCCCAGAAAAATACCTTGCGCAATTAAACGTTGGCATGAAAGTAATGACCCAAAATGATGCTTACCCTGAAAAAACCTTTACCGGTAAAGTAACACACGTTAGTGCACGAATTGATTCAATAACCCGCAGTGTTGAAGTCACAGCCAGCTTCGCGAATAAAAGTGGTTTATTACGCCCGGGCATGTTGCTCAATACAGCATTACAACTGAGCTCAAATCAAGCGATGATGGTGCCAGAAAAAGCGGTGATCCCACAACAAGATAAACATTATGTTTTTCAAATTGAAGACGGAATAGCAACCAAAGTAGAGGTTCACGTTGCAGGTCGTCACAATGGCTGGGTTGCCATTGATGAAGGTATTAGTAATGGGCAGCAAATTGTTACTGAAGGAATTATTAAAATTCGCTCAGGCAGCAAAGTTACTGTGAAGGGGTAAACTGTGAAAATTACTGATACCAGTGTCAAACGCCCCGTTTTTGCAATTGTAATTAACCTACTGTTACTAACCTTTGGTTTAGTGGCTTTTTCGATGTTACCGCTGCGCGAATATCCTGATATTGAATCACCAATAGTCAGTGTAAGCACTGAATATACGGGTGCCTCAGCCGAGATCATAGAAACAAAAATAACCCAAGTACTGGAAAACCGTATTTCCGGTATCGAAGGTATTAAAAGCATTAATTCATCAAGTAGAAATGGTCGCTCAAATATTACCATTGAATTTAATATCAGCCGTGATATTGATGCCGCATCAAACGATGTCCGCGAACGTGTAGCGCGCGCACTAGATAGCCTCCCTGAGCAAGTACGCCCGCCAGAAGTATCTAAATCTAACAGTGATGAAAGCCCTATTGCTTGGTTTTTACTCAATAGCGACACGATGGATTCATTGCAACTGTCTGATTATGCACAGCGCTTTATTGTCGACCGTTTAGCTGTGGTAGATGGTGTTTCCAATGTGCGTGTTGGTGGTGAACGTAAATATGCCATGAAAATTTGGCTCAATCGCCAAGCAATGGCTGCTCGTGGCATAACCAGTAGTGACATAGAAAACACCCTACGAACTGAAAATGTTGAGCTACCAGCTGGTGAAATTGAATCTATCGACCGTGATTTTACCGTACGAACAGCGCGTAGTTATAAAGAGCAGCGAGACTTTAAAAACTTGGTAATTAAACGTGGTGACGATGGTTACTTAGTTCGTCTTGGTGAAGTTGCTGATGTAAACTTAGAAGCCGCTGACGATGAAAGCTTATTCCGTGGTAATGGCCGCAACATGGTTGGCCTTGGTATTGTTAAACAAGCTAAGGCCAATACACTTACCGTGGTCGATAATGCTCGTGCTGAACTTGAAAAAATCAAACGTAATCTGCCAGAAGGCACAACTATTCAAGACAGCTATGACTCGTCAATATTTATTAAAGAATCGATTAACGAGGTTTACAGTACCTTGGCTATTTCAATGGCTTTGGTGGTATTAATTATCTTCTTATTTTTAGGGAACATTCGCGCTACCTTGATCCCAGCGGTAACAGTCCCTGTTGCGTTGGTTGGTAGCTTTATGTTCTTACTGGCGATGGGTTATTCAATTAACTTATTGACACTACTGGCGCTGGTGCTAGCAATTGGCTTGGTTGTTGATGACGCGATTGTAATGCTAGAAAACATTCACCGGCGTATCGAACTGGGCGAACCGGCTCTACTAGCTGCCTATCGTGGCGCCCGTGAGGTTGGTTTTGCAATTATAGCCACCACCTTAGTGCTGATCTCGGTGTTTGTGCCTTTGGTATTTATGGATGGCCGTATCGGCGCATTATTTACCGAGTTTGCGATGGCCGTCAGCGCTGCGGTATTCTTCTCAAGCATTACCGCATTAACACTCTCGCCAGCGTTGTGTTCATTAGTACTCAAACCATCCTCAAAAGAGAGTAAATTCAGCCAATGGATGGACCGTATCTTTAGTAAGATTGAGCAAAGTTATAAAAACTCTTTACGCTCAAATATGACGCGTTCAGGTGGTTTAACAATCACCCTACTGCTGGCTGGTTTTGTTAGTTATTTACTGTTCCAACAAATTCCTTCAGAACTTACGCCAAAAGAAGACCGTGGTACTTTCTTTATCATGATGAGTGGCCCTGAAGGGGCAAGTTATGAAAATAACGCCGCCAACATGGCAAAAATTGAAGAACGTTTAATGCCTTATTCCGAAGCGGGCGAACTAAGCCGAGTGCTGGTGCGCGTACCTGGCTGGGGTGGCAGCGGTGGTGTAGCAATTGTTGGTATGGCTGACTGGGATGAACGTAAACGTTCAACTTGGGAAGTAATGGATGAGATCAGTGCAAAAATGACTGAAGTCACCGATGTGCGCGCTTTTGCTATTATGCGCCGTGGTATTGGTGGCGGTGGCTCATCACGGCCCATTGAGTTTGTCCTGCAAGGTAATGATTATGCACAATTAGCTGATTGGCGAGACCGGATCATTGAACGTGCAGAGAAAAACCCAGGACTGGTGCGTATTGACCATGACTACAAAGAAACCTTCCCGCAGTTTTTGATCAGTATCGATAAAAACAAAGCGGCGGATTTAGGGATTTCAGTTTCGGATGTTGGCCGCACCCTTGAAACCATGTTAGGCCAACGCCGTGTTACCACCTTTATTGACCGTGGTGAAGAATACGATGTGATCTTAAAAGGCACCAAAGCTGACTTTGCTGATCCTACTGATATATCAAATATTTACTTAAAATCACGCAGTGATGAACTGGTTCCTCTAGATAGCTTAATTAGCTTGAAAGAAGAAGCCACTGCATCAAGGCTAAATCGTTACAACCGAATGCGTGCTATTACTTTGAGCGCTAACCTCGCCGATGGTTATACCCTTGAAGAAGCGCTTAACTTTTTAAATAAAGTGGCAATGGAAGAAAACGAAATTGATGGCGCCATTGATTATAAAGGTGAATCGCAATTATATTATGAAGGTGCCTCAGCGATGACGTATGTTTTCATTCTAGCGCTTACTGTTACCTTCTTAGTTTTAGCCGCTCAGTTTGAAAGCTTTATGCACCCCTTTGTGATCATGCTCACTGTGCCACTGGGTTTGATGGGCGCAATGTTTGGTTTATGGGTTGCAGGACTAACCATAAACATTTACAGCCAAATAGGCATTGTAATGCTGATTGGTCTTAGTGCTAAGAACGGTATATTGATTGTCGAATTTACCAATCAATTGCGCGATAAAGGCGTAGAGTTTAGTGAAGCTATTTTACAAGCCGCAACCCAAAGATTGCGACCAATTATTATGACCTCTTTGACTACGGTAATGAGTGCGGTGCCATTAGTGCTAGCCTCAGGCCCTGGTGCAGAGAGCCGTATGGTAATTGGTGTAGTGGTGTTTACTGGCGTTATTGTAGCAACCATACTTACGCTATTTGTTGTTCCTGCGGCGTACTATGCGCTGGCTCGCAATACTCAGTCTCCTGAGTTTTTACAACAAAAGCTCAACCAACAAGAAGCTGAAAGGCCGCTAAAAGAGCTTTAATCTCATCGTAGCGTTGCAAACCCATAGCAACGCTACTTTTCACTTCCACACACTTCCCTGCTGTAATTAAATGAAATAATAAACCACCTTGCTCGTTCTTCTGATACGCTAGATCATCCGTGTAATTTAATAGCTTTAAGGAACAACTAATGAGTATAACAAATGAAACAGCAACATTTGGTGGTGGCTGCTTTTGGTGTATTGATGCCGCGTTTAGGCGCGTGAAAGGCGTTTTACAAGTAAGCTCTGGCTATACTGGCGGCGAAACAACTGAGCCTACGTATAAACAAATTTGCACTGGCCTCACCGGCCACGCAGAGGTTGTACAGATTAAGTTTGACAGTAACCTGATAAGCTATGAAACCTTACTGGCGATGTTTTTTACCCTGCATGATGCCACTCAGCTAAACCGCCAAGGTAATGATATAGGTACCCAATATCGAAGTGTGATTTATTATCATGATAGCGAGCAGCAAGCGCAAACTAATCAATATATTGCAAAATTACAAAGCCAAATACGCGAAGATATCGTCACTGAAGTTAGCCCTGCAACCACTTACTACCCTGCAGAGCAGTATCACCAAGACTACTACAACGAAAACCCTGAGCAACGCTATTGCAGTTTATTGATAGCACCAAAGCTGAAAAAGTTTGAAAAAGACTATAAACAGTTTTTAGTAAACTAAGCAAAGTGCTAAATAAGCATTTTCATCTAAATATAAAAAAGCCCGACAAACAAAGGTGTCGGGCTTTTTTATTTAAGCTAGAACGAGATCAGAACTGGTAGCTGGCGCCAACAAAGAAGCGACGGTCAACTGTATTGTAGTAAAACACTTCGCCAGTTGCATAATCCATACTTGAGTCAACCGCGTTGTATTGCTTATCAAATAAGTTTTCAACACGAGCAGAAAATGAAAGCGCACTGTTAAATTGATAATTTGCAGTTAAGTTCCATAACGTATAAGAACTAAGCTCTGTTACTTTACCTTGACGATCACTACGGTACTGCATATCAAAACCGGCATCAAAATCGCCCCACTGCTTCGCAACAGACCAGTTCACAGTACGTGGTGAAACATAAGTTTGTGCTACACCCGTTTCGGTATTTTCAGCATTTAAATAAGTAAAATTAAACTGATTATCAAAACCAAGTACTTTATTGGCAAAGCTAAACTCAACACCCTCATGGCGTGCTTCATTTATATTTTCTGGCTGCCATTTACCAGCTGCATTAGGTGCCCATGCAATTAGGTTTTCAATATTATTTCTGAATATTGATATATCAAGCTTTGCCTGAGAAAAGTCTAAACTCAAACCTAACTCTTGGTTAGTTGATGTCTCTGGTGCTAAATTTGGATTACCTGGAGATAAAGGGTCAGGAAAATAAAGATCATTAAATGTTGGCGCTTTAAAGCCCGTGCTTTGGCTCAATCTAAGTGTTGCACGCTTATTTAAGTGATAACCAACAGCTGCGGCGTAAGTTGTTTCATTACCAAACTGCTCATCATCATCTAAACGCAATGCTAAATTTGCAATGACTTTATTGTCATCAAAATAGCCCCCAAGAAATGCAGCTTTAGCTACTTTGCTATCCGCTAGATAAGCCTTACCATTGGTATATATTTCATCTTTATACCAATTAAGCCCGCCATTAACGGTTAAAACTTGGCTTGCATTATAACTGCCGTGGTAATCAAATTGTTTACGTTTTGTTTTATAACTATTAGTAACAATCGCACCAGTGTAATCATAGCCTTTGTTGTCAGAATCATCGGTTGCAATAGCAACATTAATTGAGTGCTTATGATCGGTAAAGGATTTATCCCAACCCAGCCCTAGCTGATAATTTTCAAATTCATTATTTTCTACGATACTATCAATAGGCGAGAAAGCATTGTCGTATTGTGCATTACCTTCACTGTATTGACCCAGCGCTTTAAGCTCACCTAACAGCTCATCTGCATAGTAAATATTAAATCCTAAATTTTTGTTCTCATAACCATCTTCATCCGGCGCTACGCCTTGCAATACGTCAAAGCCATCCGTTTTTTCAAACCCAGCATTAAACGACGCTTTAACAGCATCAACTACCGTTGTACCTGCAACTTGATAATTTTGATAAGCATCAGTACCAAATGTTGCATCTAGGCTGACGGATTCCTTTGTACGAGTAATAATATTGATCACACCAGCGAGCGCGTCAGACCCATAAACTGCAGCACGAGAGCCTTTAACAATTTCAATGCGCTCTATTGAATTAAGAGGAATATTACTAATTGATTTATAACCAAGGGTTGCAGAGCCCGTACGTACGCCATCAATCAAAATAAGTGTATGTCGCGAGCTTGAACCGCGAAGTGACACGCCAGAACTTTGTCCAAAGCCACCATTGGAATTTATTTGAAAACCAACTTGGGTTGCTAGTAAACTCGGTAAATCACGGACATTACTTGTTTCAATATCACTGCGCTCAATAACAGTTACACTGGCAAGTACATCAGTAATTGATTGCTCAAATTTATTAGCGGTAACCGTCAGGCGTTCAATTGATTGCTCTGCAGACACAGAAAAAGACAACGCAGCGGCAATTGCTACGCCTAGAGTAGATTTGTTTAACATGATATCCCCTGACCCGCGCCCACCGCACAAGTGATAGTAAATTGGCTTCAAGGCCGGTCTCCGGACTTAACATAACTCGCTAATAAATTTAGCTAAAAGTATGTATCACCGTTGCGGGGGCAGTGTTGGACTTCGTTTATATCCTATAAACGCCACCAACTTCCCGATTATCTTGCCGTACTTAATCAACAACCTTGGAAAGTAACCACAAGCACCTTGAAAATAGGCCGCTATTGTGATTATTTTAAGCACAAAAGTCAATGGACGGCTATACATCTAAATACTCTAGGTTCTAGGAATAATCATAAGTTCTAAACTAAAAAAGCCAAACTACATTGCTGCAATTTGGCTTTTTCTAGCACCTAGAAACCTAGCTCCTAGCTTTCTAATCTCTAAAGTTTTTAAACTGAAATGGTTGCCCTAAATCAGCACTGCGTACTACTTGCATGGCTTCTTGTAGGTCATCACGTTTTTTGCCCGTTACACGTACTTCTTCGCCTTGGATCGCGGCTTGTACTTTCACTTTAGAGTCTTTAATGGCTTTAACTACTTTTTTAGCCATATCTTTTTCGATACCTTGCTTTAGCGCAACATTACGGTAAACATTTTTTCCCGCACGTGAAATATCTTGCAGCTCTAAACTTGATACGTCCATACCGCGTTTTGATATTTTGCTCGCTAAAATATCAAACAACTGCATAACCTGTGAATCAGCTTCTGCTTTTAGTTTAATGGTTTTATCATTAAGCTCTATTGACGCATCAACGCCTCTAAAATCAAAGCGAGTTTCTAGCTCACGGTTGGCATTATCAACAGCATTTTTTGCTTCGTTCATTTCGACTTCCGAAACAATGTCAAATGAAGGCATAAGTCTCTCCTAGCAAGATATTTTTAATTCAAATTTATATTGTCGATAATTATACTATATAAATTTTATAAATCTTTACACTTTTCTATGCTTTGTTCAGCTGCGATACGAAATTTGTTTGATATACTACGGCTCTATTTTTAAACGATTTAGGATTTTTCGTGACTCGGCGTGTTTATCAAACCCTATTTTTAATCAGTATTCTGGTATTTACCTTTTTGTTTGCCCGCGATTTTAGGGGCGTTGGGGTATCGTCACTGCCTCACCTAGATAAGTTAGTACATTTTACTATTTTCTTTGTTCTGGCAGCCGTCATGGTCAGAGCATTCAAGCTACCTGTATTCGTTCACCTCGTGTTATTAGCATTTTATGGCATTGCTATTGAGCTAATGCAAAGCACAATCCCTTATCGTAGCGCCTCTGTTGCTGATGTTGTTGCTGACTTTTCTGGGGCTGCTAGTTTCTTTTTGTTGTTCGGTATTTATTCTCGTTTTAAAAAGAATCAAAATGGCTAATATATTCGTCGTTGGCGATGGTGCCATTGGGCTGCTCTATAGCCATTATTTGAGTCAACAGCACAGGGTCACCCTACTTACCAAGCATGCTATTGACGAACCTCGTTTTTATCAACAAGCAAACGCGCCAAAACAAACAATTAATTGCCAACTGACAAACCTGACTCAATTATCCGAGCACGGCCAAGTCGATGTTATTATTTTTACTGTTAAAGCATATCAAGTTGCCACCGCATTTAGGCAACTAAAGCCTTTTTTAAGCGCTCAATGCCAATTGATTTTATCTCACAATGGCATGGGTAATGTAGATGAAATAAATAGCGAACTTACAAAACAACAAGGACTATATTTTTTAACAACACGTTTAGCGGGCTACAAAGATACACCTTTTAGTGTGTTGCATACTGGTATCGGGAGCAGCATTTTAGGTGATTGTAACCAGCAAGCAAAAACACAACTCGCTGAAGTTAAAAATCTACTAAACGCTATTCCTGAATTAACAACCACAAATAATATACAACAATTACGCTTTGAAAAATTACTCGTTAATATAGCCATTAATCCACTCAGTGCGCTGCACAATGTGAAAAATGGCGCACTGACTGCACCGCAGTTTAGTGGCATAATTTTAAATATCTTAAACGAAGCGTGTACCGTAGCAAATAAACTAGGTATTAATATGCGACTTGCTGAAGCATTAGCGAACGCCTATCAAGTGATGAGTGATACCAAAAACAATTACTCATCAATGCATCAAGATATCGCCCATAATCGCATCACAGAAATTGACGCGATGTGCGGTTATATTTGCCAAAAAGGTAATCAACTCGGTATTAATACCCCTCACAATCAATCTTTACTCGATGCTATCAGACATAAAAAAAGCGCGATTTAACTCGCGCTTGTTATTAATAACTATCAACCTTACGGGCGATAAACTTTAACATTGGCAAAGCCATTTTCATGTAAAATAAGCGCCTGTAGCTGACTCATTACACCTTTAGTGCAATATAAGTAGTAGTCTTTGTCTTGCGGTAGGTCTGCAAATTTGGTCGCTAAGCGGAAAAATGGCAAATGCACAACTTCTATCCCATCAATTTCAAGCGGTGCTGCATCTTCTTCTTCCGGCGAGCGAATATCAACAACAACTGCATCAGCTGGTAAATCAGAAACTGACTCGGCCTCTTTTAGCTCTTGTTTAGCTTCAACGTCAATGTCACGAATATCCATAATACGTGCGTTTTCAATAACAGTATTGAGCACATCAAAATCAAACTTTTGCTCTTCAGCTTCTACTACGGCAATTTTAGCTTTAACTGTAGGCTTTTTAGAAATCACACCACAGTATTCCGGCATAGTTTCGGCCATTTCTGCGGTGCCAATTTTACGAGCGATGTTTATAATTTCTTGTTTGTCGTGTTGGATCAGCGGGCGTAATATAAGCGTTTCGGTAACACGGTCAATCACACTTAAGTTGGCTAATGTTTGACTTGAAACTTGGCCTAGACTCTCACCGGTAACGAGCGCTTGAATCCCCATTTTTTCAGCTATTTGGCTGCCTGCACGCATCATCATACGTTTGAGGACTACACCCATTTGACTGTTTTCAACATTTTCTAAAATTTCGGCAACAACGGGGTCAAAGTCAACACTGATAAATTTAACTTTATGGGTTGAGCTAAACTGCTTCCAAATATAATAGCTGGCTTGTTTAACGCCGATTTCGTGGGCCGCACCACCTAGATTAAAGAACAAAAAGTGGGTACGAGCGCCTTTACGGATCATTTGATAACTAGCAACGCCCGAGTCAAATCCACCTGACATTAACGACAAGACATCTTCTTGCGTTGGTAATGGGAAACCGGCCATACCATGATGGGTGTGCGTTACGACGTAAGCTTTATCATCTTTAATTTCAAGACGAATAGTTACTTCAGGATTTTTCAGTCTTACGCTGGCACCATCGACGTGCTGATTTAAACCACCACCCACATAACGCTCTACATCGGTAGAGGTGAAATCATGCTTACCTTGGCGCTTACAACGTACACAGAATGTTTTGCCCACGACGGTGTGGCCAACCATATCTAACGCTTTTTCGTAAATATCGTGCAGGTTTTCGTAGTTAGTTTCGGTCACTTCAATAAACTGCACAATACCAGGGATCCGTTGTAAGCCATCGATAAAATCAAGGCGCATTTGTGCGTCATCTGATTTAGTTACGACGGATATATTGTCCCAGTTATTTTGTACTTGTACTTTTTCGTCAAGCTTGCGTAACACAATTTTAATGTTGTTTTCTAACAACTTAGTAAAGCGTTTACGCACAGAGCGGCTTTTAATGGCTATTTCAGGATGGAGTTTGACGATAAATTTAAGCATAGTTTACTCGTTAGACAATATTTAGGATTCACGCACCCACGTGTTGGGCGCGCGATTATAACAAAAAATCTAACGTCTAGGAAATAAACAACCGCTGCGTTTAATTAAACAGGCTCTGCTTGTGCCGCTAATTTACTGTATTTTTCGCGTAACAAGTTAATTTTTGGGATACTTTGCTCGGTACCAAATGCTTTAAAAAGCGCTAACACTTTTAAAATACCATTATAAATATCTTGCTGCATTAACTCACCGCTTAACCGTCTGGCTTTAATGTAAGGAGTCCAAAAACTGACGGTGATTTTTAGCATATGAGCAAGTTCAACGGTATCTTCATCATCAATTGCGATCATCCCACCTTCACGCAGGCCAATCACAATTTCGCGCACTTGACTTAACAAAGCCTCTTGAAACTCAATATAATCTTTTTTCAGTACTTCGTCGCGAGATAAAATGTCACCCAAATTGTCATAGAAAAAATGAAAACGCCACATCAACTCAAACAAAGCATCAAGATACCCAGTTAAGTGTGTTAGTGCTTCATCCTGCTTTTCCATTGGCACAAATTGAGTGTGTAAATGCTTACTATATAATGCAAAAATATGGCGAATAATGTCTTCTTTATTTTTAAAGTGATAATAAAGATTACCGGGACTGATGCCCATATGTGAAGCGATATGGTTGGTTGTGACCGCACGCTCGCCATGTTGGTTAAATAGCATTATGCTGGTTGTAATTATTTTATCCTTGGTACTCATATCCTGCTACTCTGATTATTTTTATTAGAGTAAATGCCCATAATTCACTCAGTATTATTAGCCGCGCAGTATATACAAATATAATCCAATAAAATACCACCTTGAAAATTTCTAATCCATAATTCGTAGTTATTGTTTCTTATTGAAATAAACTCATTTACAAATGAAAATATGCAGCCGCAATTTGCAGGCTGATCTGGACAACAAAGACTGTTAATATAACCCTCAAAATAACACTAAGATGATATTTATGAAAGTCACCGCAATTTATCCTGGCACCTTTGATCCATTAACCAATGGACACACAGATCTGATCCAGCGGGCAGCTAAAATGTTTGATACTGTAATTGTTGCAGTTGCTCACAATCCTAGTAAAAAACCCTGCTTTAGCCTGGATGAGCGGGTAGCAATTGCCAATAGTTTACTCACTCATTTAGATAACGTCAGTGTTATTGGCTTTTCTGGATTACTAGCTGATTTAGCACGCGATCATAGTGCGAATGTACTGATCCGCGGTATTCGTGCGGTGTCTGACTTTGATTATGAGTTTCAGCTTGCCAATATGAATCGTCGTTTAAATCCTGATTTAGAGAGTGTTTTTTTAACCCCAGCTGAAAAGAACTCATTTATCTCTTCAACCCTAGTTAAAGAAGTCGCGCGTCATAAAGGCGATGTCAGTGAGTTTGTACACCCTATTGTAGTAAAAGCATTACAGGAAAAGTTACACGGATGAAGTTAAATATCTATTTAAGCACCCTTGTTGTGATTGCCACACCCGCGTTTGCATCACCTTGGATTGAAAGTGACGACCCTTTATTACGAGCCTCAATTGAGATGCTCTTTAACCAAGGCGTGATTAAACAACCGATCAATAGTTATCCCTTGATGTGGCAAGGTATTGCCAGAGATTTAAATACAATTGAAAGCAGCAGTTTATCAACACAAAGTCGATTTGCTTATCAACACGTAAAACATGCCTTAGAGAACGCTAAACAAGGCAGTAGCTCTGGTGTGAGGCTTAACTACAATAGTGAGCCGGCTTTGCAACAAAGCTTTGGCAAACGCGATCAACAAAAAAGTGGCATTAATAGCTATGGCTCTATCACTGGCGACCGTGTTAGCGCCAAAGTTAGTGTTAATTACGCTGATCAGCCACTTGATGATGAACACATAAACTATCATGGCAGCTACTTAGCAGTATTAATGGGCAATTGGTCTGTTAGCGCCGAACAAGTAAGCCATTGGTGGGGGCCAGGTAACGACAATGCATTGCTACTGTCGAATAATGCCGCACCAATGAAAGGGCTAAGAATTAACCGTGCTAACACCCAATATGTAGGCCCAAGCTGGCTATCATTCATTGGTAACTGGCAGTTGACTGGTATTTACGCAAAACAAAAACCACATTTAAGTAATGATGAAAAAGGTGACTACTGGGCTATGCGCTTTGCCAGCACACCACTACCAGGGCTTGAGGTTGCATTTAGTACCGCAAGTTCAGACTATTTAACCAGCACAGAAATAGCCCCCAATTCGCTCGAACTAATAACAAATAAGCAACGCTTAACCAGTTTAGATGCTAAGTACTCAACCAGCATAGCCAATCAACCGATTGCTTTTTATACTGAGCTAATGGGAAAAAATGACAGTGGCTTAACGCCAAGTGATGCTTTTTATACAATTGGCGTTGAGAGCTTTTTTGGCGGCCAAGAGCAATTACTAAAAACCTATTTTGAATATTCAAATACGCAACAAGATTGTACAGCCCAACTTAGTTGTGAAGATACTAATGAAGCATTTATTAATTATGCCCAAGCCTATAATCATAAAGATCGGTTAATTGGCTCTGCAACACCACAGCAAAGTAAATCAGCAGTATTAGGTGCGCATTATCATACTATGAACGGTTATGGCGGCTATGCGAAGTTACGTTGGTTTAAAACTGACATCACCAACTTAACCCAAGTCACCGAAACGTTTGAACGCTTACAATTAGAGCTTGGTTATCAGCAGGCTATTTTTAGTGGTTTATGGAAGATCAGCGGCTCAGTGTATAAAGACGAACTTGCTAACGAGTCTGATACCAACAGCGCATTAAAAACCAGCTGGGAATACCGGTTTTAAGTTTTCGAAACAAAGGCCTGATTTTTATTTAGGCCCTTGATTATCCTAGCTTTTTGTAATAATTTGCTTAAGCCTAAAAAATCTTTATTTATAGCTAAGGCTGTTATCATTATCACATCGCATATATTGACACCAAAAGAATAAACTGACCAAAGCCACCAAGGCTCAGAATTTAAACGCACATAGATATCGCAATAAATTGCGGCAATTAAAATCGCATTTAAGATAAGCCCACACATAATATAGCAATTAACTGGAGAGGGGCTAATCTTTTGATATCTGATCAACAATCCAATGCATGTAAGAGTAAGCAAATCGTATATAAACCAGTTCAAATAAATTGAATACACTAAATATAAGAGCTCGCTCGTTATATAAGAAACGGCCATTATAAATGAAAGTATTACTATGCTTTTATTGGGGTTATTTATGTACAGTACCCAATTTAATAAAAAGACCATTAAGAATCCCCACTCGATAAATACACCGATGTACGGACCAACTACGTCATTTATAAACATAGGCTAAATGGAGTGTTTTATGTGATGTGTTTTAAATAATGCTTTAATTGCATTTTTAAGCCTAATTAAACCTAAAATGTCACGATCGACAATCAAGGCCACTATCATTATAAAATCAACGATATTTACACTAAAAGAATATAAGTCCCACAACAACCATGGTTCAACATTTCCCATTATTGTTGTATCTATATACATAATTATGAAAGAGAGTGCATTAACTGTAAGTCCTATTACTAGGTAATAAAAAGATACTGTCGTTTTTCGTATTTTATAAAAAAGAATACCTAAAATTAATATAGTTACAAAATCATAAAGTGCCCAATCCAGATAAGAGACACTATAGTAAGATAATAAAGAGAAGAAGTAATCACTTGCCGAATACGAAATAAGCATAACAAATGAACTGAGTAATAAGGTCGTATTTCTTTTTACTCCAAGTGAGTAAACAAATATATTTAAAAAAAACGCCATTAGAAAGCCCCAAACAATAAAGGCCGACAAAGAAAATAAACCAAATAACTCAGTCAAATACATTTTATACCTATGCCATTACTTTGGCCGTTTAGGCGGTAGAATAATCCCACCATTACGTTGAATTTCAGCTTCGCCTTTTGATGCTAGCAAGGCTTCATTAGATATAGACACTGTATCAGATTGTAGGGTTTTATTACTAGCGCTTTGTTCAAGTGCTGGCTTTGATTGTTGCATATTATTGTATGCTTGCATTTGTAATTGGCTGTTAGCTGTAACTTGCATAAGATTAATCCTTTCAATAAATGTTGAATAAATGACTTATTAAATAAGCCACTGTTTTTAACGCTCTGATAACTGCTTGGCGCTTTTAAAGATGAACTCACGCTGAGCCATCTTACATCTAGTAATAAGCAATTACTGATCCAACATTTTAAAAAACGATCTTTTTTGATCTTTTATTTGCTACAGCGCATCCCACACAACAGGTCATACCAGATATGATAAGGCATAAAAAAACGCACAGGGATAACCGTACGTTTTTTATATCCAGGGATTTTAAGCTACATTTTTACACGGGATCTCCGCGTTCCGACTTTGCTTCAAAATAAATTCCATCGCGACTTCGTCACAATTGTCTCTGCGTAAACACAGTTCACAATCTTTCATTACCTTTTCCGGTAAGCTGTCTTTGGTACAGAATGTGAAACCTTGTTTTTCAAAGAAATCAGGTACTCGCGTCAAAACAATGATGCGATTGAGTGCCAATTTTTTGGCTTTAACTAATAAATGTTCAACTAACTGACGACCTTGCCCAGTAATACCGGTTTCAGGATCTATCCCTAAAGAACGAATTTCAGCAAGACCAGTATCATAAATATACAGTGATGCGCAGCCCGCGACTTCTCCAGCAACTTCGGTAACCGCAAACTCATTGATTGAATGTACCATGTCGCTTTTAGCACGCGGTAAATTTTCACCTACCGTAGCCCAGTGCTGGATCAATTTAGCAATTGACTCTACATCGTCAAGATTAGCGTCACGAACTGTTATTTGCTGTTTTTTTTTGGCATCTTTAACTGCAACTGTAACTTGCTCTAAAGATGTACCACCAAGTGCTTGGCGCGCTTTTATACATGCGTCTATCTCTAGTACAGCATATACGTCCTGTGCAAAAATACTATGCACCGATTGGAATTGTTCTAAACTTAAATCTTCTAAGTTATTCCCTTGTGCGATAGCCATTTGTACCAACACACCAACAATATGATGACCTTCCCTAAAAGGGATCCCTTTGGCGACTAAATAGTCAGCAAGCTCTGTAGCGTTGGAGTGCCCGCCTTTCGCAGCAGCTAGCGTTCGCTCGCCATTTACTTTTATACCTTTGATACACGCTTGCGCCATATGAATACAAGCTAGCCACGTTGGCATGGCATCAAATAAGCCTTCTTTATCTTCTTGCATATCTTTATTATAAGCAAGTGGCAGTGCTTTTAACGTCATCATCATGGCACTAAAGGCACCAAATACACGCCCTGTTTTGCCGCGAATAAGCTCTAGCGCATCGGGGTTCTTCTTTTGTGGCATCAATGATGAGCCTGAAGTAACATTATCTGCTAACTCAATGAAACCCGCTTCACCCGAATTATAAAAGATCAAATCTTCTGACATACGCGATAAATGGATCATAGAGATTGATGCACAGCTTAATAGCTCAACCACAAAGTCACGATCTGATACGGCATCTAAACTATTTTTAGTCGCAGCGGTAAAACCTAACCCCACGGCAAGTGCTTGCCGATCAATTGGGTACGCAGTACCGGCAAGTGCCCCACTGCCCAAAGGGCAAAAATTCATTCGCGCTTTAGCATCTGCTAAACGGCTTTCATCACGTTCGATCATTTCCACGTAAGCCATACACCAATGACTAAACAACAATGGCTGAGCACGTTGTAAATGGGTATAACCAGGTAAGATAGTGCCCAGCTCACGTTCAGCTAAAGCGATAAACTCACCTTTTAACTGACCAAGCGCCGTAAGTATGTGAGCGGCGGTATCACGACACCATAAACGAAAGTCAGTAGCGACCTGATCGTTACGACTACGTCCGGTATGTAATTTTTTAGCTAAGTCACCCACTTTTTCGATCAATGCAGCTTCAACATGTGAGTGAATATCTTCAGCTCCTGACGTTGCCACTGCTTGTGGATCAGCTTTTACTTCGTCGAGTAATTCATATAATGCAGCGACTAACTTTTTGTGTTCGTCACTACTTAATACATCAACCTGCTTAAGGGCACCTGCCCACGCTACAGAGCCAACTATATCTTGCTCTGCGAGTTGATAATCGAAGGGAAGTGAGTCGTTAAATTGTTTAAACGCCTCATCTGGACCCGTAGAAAAACGTCCGCCCCATAATGCCATGAAATCTCTCCAAACCCTGAAACTGCCCCGCCTTATTGTTACGGGGCTGTAGTAAAATTACTTCTTCGCTAGTGCTGAAATTCTGCTTGAAAGCGAGAATAAACGAATAAAGCCTTCAGCATGCGATTGGTCGTAAACATCATCTGCACCAAACGTTGCAAAATCTTCGCTGTATAAGCTATTAGGTGATTTTTTCTGAACCGCTGTTACCTGGCCTTTATAAAGCTTAAGAATAACTTCGCCAGTAGCAACTGTTGATAACGCTTCTGCGCCCGCTAAGATTGAATCTTTAAGTGGTGTAAACCAACGACCGTCATAGACTAAATGTGAAAACTCGCCGCCCAGTACTTCTTTCCATTTGCGGCTTGCTTTATCAAGTACTAACTCATCAATCGCTTGTAATGCCGCCATGATCACTGTGCCACCAGGGGTTTCATAACAGCCACGGGATTTCATGCCCACTAAACGGTTTTCAACGATATCAACACGACCAACACCATGCGGGGATGCAATATCATTAAGTTTAACTAGACAGTCATACGGTTTAAGCTGCTCGCCATTGACAGCAACAACTTCACCTTCAACCACGTTTAAGGTAACAAATTCAGGCTCATTGGGTGCTTGCTCTGGTGAGCTAGTCCAAGTCCACACTTGCTCACTTGGTTGACACCACGGATCTTCAAGCTCGCCACCTTCGTGAGAAATATGCCATGCGTTTGCATCACGGCTGTAGATTTTAGTTGCCGATGCAGAACATGGAATATTACGCTCTGCCAAGTAATCAAGTAATGACTCACGGCTTGATAAGTCCCACTCACGCCATGGCGCAATAACTTGAAGATCAGGCGCAAGGGCCGCAAAACAAGATTCAAAGCGCACTTGGTCATTACCTTTACCTGTACAACCATGAGAAAGTGCATCAGCGCCTACTTTACGAGCAATCTCAACTTGCGCTTTAGCAATAATAGGACGTGCCATTGACGTACCTAATAAATAAGTACCTTCGTAAATTGAACCGGTTTTTAACGTTGGGTAAATATAATCACTTACCATTTCGTCTTTTAAGTCAACTACATAACATTCAGAAGCACCAGATGCGATCGCTTTTGCTTCAACGCCTTCAAGTTCTTCAGCACCTTGACCTACATCGGCCACAAACGCGATAACTTCACAACCGTAGTTTTCTTTTAACCATGGCACGATGGCTGACGTATCTAAACCACCAGAATAGGCTAATACAACTTTTTTAATAGAACTCATTGGTGATACCTTACACAAAATTTGGATTTAATAATGAAACAAGCAATGCGTTTTGCGCATGCATACGGTTTTCTGCTTGTTGTATAATTTTTGACGCCGGACCATCCATTACCTCAGAAGTAATTTCAAATTCACGGTGTGCTGGCTGGCAATGCAGTACAGTGTCAGCCCCAGTCTGTTTAAGCAACGCCGCATTTAATTGATACGGCATGTACTTTTCTTTTACTTGTTCAAGTGGCGTATCATCGCCCATTGATACCCATGTATCGGCATACACTGCGTTAGCGCCTACAGCCGCTTCAACACGATCACTCACCATCACTGATGCACCATTCATTGCGGCAATTTGCTCAGCCTGCTTTAAAATTTGCGAGTCTGGTGAACTGCCTTTAGGGCATACGGCAACAAAATCGGTGCCTAAAGTAGCCGCAAGTAACATCAGTGAATGCGTTACGTTGTTGCCTTCACCTAAATAAGCTAATTTTAGCTGGCTTACATCGCCATATACTTCTTGCAGTGTTAGAAAGTCAGCAAGTGCTTGGCATGGATGATATAAATCGCACAAACTGTTGACCACAGGTACGCTTGAAAATTCAGCAAGTGTGGTTAATGTTTTATGCTGATATACCCGCGCCACAATACCGTCAGCCCAACTGGCAATGTTCAATGCAAAGTCTTTTACTGATTCACGTGCGCCCATGGCGCCATTTTGTGAATCAAGATACACCGCATGTCCACCTAACTTATTAATACCTATATCAAATGATAAACGCGTACGTAAGCTTGGTTTTTCAAATAAAGTAACCACCGATTTGCCAGCCAGTGCTTGACTAAAATCAGCTGGGTTAGCTTTAATTTTTTGCGCTAAGTTAAGTAATTTAAGTGCGCCTTGTTGGTCTAACTCTAGACCCGATAAAAAATGATTAAACATATAAAACCTATGGTGTAATTTTTGTTCCGACGTGCTCACCCGCGAGTAGAGCAATTAAGTTTTCTGGCTTTTGCCAGCTCGAAATGTAAACGCCACGTCGTAAGTGCTGGGCAGCAAGAAGGCTGGTCTTTACTTTGACCTCCATCCCACCCAAAATTACTCCTTCTGCAATTAAAGTATTGATCTGGTTTGTGTCAAGTTGATGTAACGGCCGTTTATTTGCATCAAGTACAGCTTCTACATCAGTCATAAAAATAATTTCCGCATTAAGCTCTTTAGCTATTGCCGCCGCCGCTTCATCAGCGTTTACGTTATACCAAAGGCCATCTTCACCAAAACCGATAGAGCTGACCAGAGGTAAACGACCAAGTTTTAATAACTCCGGTATCACACTTTGCACACCGCCGTCACAATTACCAACTTGACCAAGCGCTTTGAGTTTTTGTGACGAAATAATGCCCGCTTCGTATAAACTAAGCCCGACCGGTTTATGACCTGCGATAATTGCTTGGCTCATTAATTGTTTATTAGCACACCCCGCAAGCGCGCCAACAATATAAGGCATTTGCTCTTTTGGACTGATGCGTAAACCTTGATGTTTCGCACTAGCAAAACCAGCCTCAGTCAACCAGTTATCAACTAGTGAACCGCCACCATGAACGATGACAAATTGTGCTTGAGTTTGCGATGCAAGCGCCTCAAATAACGCTTTAGCCGCGTCTTCTGTATTGAGTACTGCACCACCGAGTTTAATGACCCATGTTTGCATTACTAACTACCCTTTTAAACCTGTATTATGGGCAATACCCATGGCTAAATTAATGCACTGCAATGCTTGCCCTGCAGCACCTTTTAATAAGTTATCAATAGCTGCCATCACAATTAGCTGCGTACCTTGCTGCTGCCATGCAATATCAACGTAAGGCTGCTTTGCAACTCCTTTAATTGATGGCATTTTATTACCAAGCAATCTGATCAGTGGCTCATCAGCAAGCACTTGATAAGCTTGTGTAACTTGCTCTGGTGTAACTCCAGGTTTCAATTGCACATAAATAGTTTCTAAAATACCGCGTGGAAAATTACCTAAATGCGGCGTAAATAGCACCTTGTGACCTAAATGCTGCTCAATCTCAGGACTGTGTCTATGATTAAACAATCCATAAGGTGCTAACGACACTTCACAAAAATGCGTGGCTACACTAGCTTTACGCCCCGCACCGGTTACACCCGATACAGCATTAATAATAATGGTTTGCTCGGCTAATAAGCCGGCTTGTTGCAATGGTTTTAACGCATTCAGCGCTGCTGTTGGATAGCAACCAGCCACAGCGACTAACTGCGCCTTGGCGATTGCTTCACTATTCCATTCAGCCAATCCGTAAGCCGCTTCACTTAGTAATTCCGTATGTTGATGCGCAAAACCATAATAGGTTTGATAATCTTCATTACTGCTTAAACGGTAGCCACCCGATAAATCAAATACTTTTTTGCCCATGCTTAAAAAACGTGGCGCTAAGTCAACACTCACTTTATGATCAGTACACAAACATACAAAATCGGCCGACTTTTCAATATCGTTATAAGCGCTATCACTAAGAGGCAATAAAGGAGAATCAAGCAAACCTAAATGCTCAGGATACAAGTCACTTAATAATTTACCCTTATCTAAGCTTTGCTCAGATACATAGCAACCAGCTAAGGTTAATTGCGGGTGTTTTACTACCAAACTTGCTAATTCTGCGCCGCTATAGCCACTTGCGCCAATAATCACTACTTTCATTCGTTACTCTTTTTGGTTTTTTGTTACTACATATATATTCAAATCGGGTTTAACAGTGCATAAAACACTATTTTATGAATGAAATCTGGTTATCGTCGTTTTATATTCATTGCGTCGCTTTAATATATTTATGCTTAAAAAGTGAATTGATATTCATCATAAATACTTTTATATTGTTATGCAATTAGATTGAATACTTATTTTGGATTTTTTTATGTCATTACCGTCTTTTTTATCTATGTATCAGCAATTGATTGCTGCACCTTCAATTAGTGCCATGGATGAGTCATTGTCTATGAGCAATAAAGGGGTGATCGATTTATTAGCTACTTGGTGTACAAGTCTTGGATTTGAATGTGAAATTACTGAGTTGTCGGGCCCTAAAGGTCGTTTTAACTTACTCGCAAAACGTGGCCAGGGAGATGGTGGTTTAATGCTTGCCGGTCATACCGATACAGTCCCATTTGATGATAGTCGTTGGAACTATAATCCGTTTAAATTAAGTGAAGATAACAATAAATTATATGGTCTAGGCAGTATTGATATGAAAGGTTTTTTCGCTTTTGTATTACAGGCAATCAGTGAACTAGATAAGAATATTCAAACACAGCCAATTTTGATTCTAGCTACTGCCGACGAAGAAACCACCATGGCCGGTGCACAGCAAGTTTGTCAGCATAAAAACTTAAAGCCAGCTCGGTGTATTATTGGTGAACCTACTGATATGACGCCTGTTTTCACACATAAAGGACATATGAGCAGCGCGATTCGCGTAGTCGGTCGTTCCGGACATAGCTCTGATCCTGAACGTGGTTTAAATGCCATTGAAGTGATGCATAAAGTTATTGCAAAACTGTTAACTTTAAAAGAGCAATTAAAGAATAAATATGCAGTTGAGCATTTTGTTATTCCTTACCCTACTTTAAATCTAGGACACATTCATGGTGGCGATAATGCAAATCGCATATGTGGCTGCTGTGAAATGCATATTGATATGCGCCCTTTACCGGGTCTAAGTGTGCAAGAACTGCAAATGATGCTGTTAAAAATAGCTACAGAGATCAATAACCAATATCCCGATTCAGTCAGTGTGATGGATATGCACGAGCCAATCCCCGCGTTTACCGGCAGTACTGATTCGGCATTAGTTAAACTGGCAGAAAAAATATCAGGAGAGCAAGCAGTTGCAGTGAACTACTGTACTGAAGCGCCATTTATTCAACAATTGGGCTGTGAAACGATTGTGATGGGACCGGGTTCAATTAATCAGGCTCACCAACCCGATGAATTTTTGGCGATGGAAAAAATTAAACCATCTCAACATATTATCACTGAAATGATCAGAACATCGTGTTTTAGCTAACAAAGAAAGTGCTGCTTGCGTTATCCCCACGCAATCTGGGAATAACGCAACTGTTACTGCTCAGTCCATGTATTTACTAAGGTATTTCTTAAATACAGGATCTGTTTTAGCCAGCTCTTTTTGCTCAGCAAGTATATCTTTTAAAATACTCTCTGATGTCAGCGGATTTGCAAGTACGACTCTGAATACCACTGTAGGTTGATGATCATACTGCGCGGGAGTTAAACGGGTACGGGATACAAAGGAACGACCGGCTTCACGTTGACGTTTTTGCATACTGGCAGTAAAACGATTTAACGAGGCAAAGATATCCAAACGCGTTTGTTCATCTGCTTGAGCTATTTTTTGTTTTATCTGTTTTGGCACATAACGGTATGTCAGTAAACATAACTCAGGTTCTGAGATCAGCTCAAAGTCATCATCTGCTTTCACTAAATCAGCAAAGTAGCGGGCTTTTTCAATCCCTTTATCTATTAAGATTTCGTAGCCTTTACGGCCAATAACGCGTAAGCAAGCATGCACTAACATCGCCATACCAGGACGACTACCTTCAAGCGTATGACTACCTAAATCTTTTGATCCTTTACGTAAGATGTATTCTGCATGATGTTCTATAGCATCCGTAGCTGTAGGATCTTTAAATAGCACTAACCCAGCGCCCATTGGCACATACATTTGTTTATGAGCATCGACGGTAATTGAATCTGCTCGCTCAATGCCTTTCAGTAACGAGCGATATGTATTAGAAAGCAGCGTAGCTCCTCCCCATGCTGCATCGACATGAAAATGGCAGTTGAGTTCAGCGCTTAAATCAGCCATAGCATCAAGAGGATCAATATTGCCAGTTTCAGTCGTGCCGGCTACCCCAACAATCGCCATCACTTTTATACCTTGCGCTGCTAGCTCATGGGCTTTGGCGCGCATTGCATCAACATCAACCTTATTGTTATCTGCAGTTTTAATGGCAATAAAGTTATCACGACCAATGCCAAGTAAATCAGCTGATTTTCCTAGCGAGTAATGGCCACGTTCAGAAATAAGTACTGCAAGGCCTTTATATCCATAATGCAACATGGCACTGATCAAACCTTGTGAACCAATCCCTTTAAATTCGCCGTCCGCTTTCAGTAAGCGATTACGAGCAATCCACAATGCGGTAATATTGGCGATTGTGCCACCCGAACAAAACGCACCTAGCGACGTTTTCGCACTGTGCATCCATTTGCTATAAAAACTGTCATCTTGCCCGTATGCCAAATGATGCATCATACCAAGCACTTGGCGCTCAAGTGGAGTAAATGCTTTGGAGGTTTCTATTTTTACTAAGTTTTGATTAAGACCAACCATCAACTTAGAAAGTGGCAATACAAAATGCGGTAATGCTGACGTCATGTGCCCAATAAAGCTTGGCGCAGCGGTATGCACTGAAT
This sequence comes from Pseudoalteromonas sp. SG43-6, assembly GCF_014164365.1. Lineage (NCBI taxonomy): Bacteria > Pseudomonadati > Pseudomonadota > Gammaproteobacteria > Alteromonadales > Pseudoalteromonadaceae > Pseudoalteromonas > Pseudoalteromonas sp. SG43-6. Next base: position 32,226 of record NZ_JACJEZ010000027.1, on the reverse strand, counting down.
GAGCGACAAGTTGCTCCATAATATCTTGCGCATAAGCAGATACAAAAGTCGGATCTTCTGGGATTGCTGCCGATTGAAAATCTTTTTCAATCTCATGCAATGGCTTTTCAATTGCCGCTATGTTCTCATTCAAAAAACCTGCTAAATTGCTCGAGATCTCAAGTTCGATTTTACTCAAAGTTGAGTCTGGTGCTTCAGGCACAGTAAATATACGCATCAGAGTTTCTTTAGAGGCGACGGCACAACGCTTTTGATCCATCTTTATACCCAGTAAATGTAGCTTTGTTTAGCTGAAGATCCATCTCTAGGAACTCCATTACTAATAACGCCAAAACTACAATGATTCCACGAAATGCGTTAACTCTACTGTAATAGAGTTGAAATGTCTCGTATAAAGCCACAAAAGTAGCCAATTGCATGACAAATTAATGATAATTTGATTAATATTTATCATTCAAATAACTAACTATATTTTTATAGGCGATACAGCCTTTTTTTGTATAATAGAAGGGCTAATAAATCAAGGAAGAGCATGATAAATACAAATTTACGGACAAATTGGATAATCGCGGGTTTCATGCTGTTTTTTATCAGTTTATTGAGCTACATCTATTACACCTACAACAGCACTCGTAACGATATTATGCATAGCGTTGATACTCGATTACTCAATGCGGCATTAAGCGTTAAGCATATGCTTGGTGATGAATACCATCAAAAAATCAATGCAGGCCAATATATATCATCAACCGAATACCAACAAAAAAGCCGGCAACTTTCAGAGTTTGCTAATGCGTTAAATATCGCTTATGTATATGCCATGGTTTTAAAAGACGGTAATGTACATTTTAGTGCATCGAGTTACACTCAGAACGATCAAAATACCGGTAAAATCACCCAATTACTCGATCTATACCCTGAAGCAACTGCCGCTAATATTGGCGCGTTTTATTCAACAGAGCCAGTGTTTGAAATTTCAAAAGATCAATGGGGGCATTTTAAAACAATTTTTGTCCCTTTTGTCGATGCCAATGGAGTCACCTATTTAACTGGGGCCGATATCACCATATACGATCTCAATCAGCGATTAGCGCAAAGTGTATCTAAAGCTGCGGGCATGGCTATGTTTTTCTTTTTTATTGCTCTGTTGGTTGCCGGTATTTATGTGTATTTATTGAAACGTGCGATTTCAACCGATACCAGTAGTGGCTTTGCCAATCATATTGCACTTGAATATTATATTAAAAACTCCCCTAATCATCATCTGCAACTTGCTGTTATTTGGGTAAATGAAGTTGAAGATATAAGCAGTTTTTATGGTACAGAAGTAGGCGACCGCGTTATGAAAAACTTGTTGCAACACTTCAAAAAGCGCCGCCCTGCGGGTAGCCAGATGTTTCGTCTAACGACCAACAAAATAGTCCTCATCGCTCCTTTGGGTAAAGATAATGCAGGTTTTCTCGAGGTGATCCAAGCCTATAATTGCAGTACCCCATTACTTACCGACCCTTTTATATACATCACCTTGTGCGCAGGCATCGCCAGTGGCAATAAATCAATGTTACTTGAAAATGCCCATATTGCCGCATTACAAGCCAAGCAGGGACGCCACACTGTGGTCAATTACTCCAGCGCACTACATGATGTAAAAAACCAATATCAGTATAATGTAGCAATGGCAAAAGAAGTACGTGAAGCATTTGAGAACAACAGAATTGTGCCTTATTTTCAGGCAATTTATGATAATGAAACGAATGCCATTATTCAGTATGAATGTTTGGCTCGCATGATCACCTGTCACGGGGAAGTCCTAAAACCAGAATCATTCTTAGATGTCGTTAATCGCTCTCGCATGGATGGCATGCTCACCCGCACTATGCTCACACAATGCTTTGCACGATTTAGAAAAACCAGTACGTGCTGGAGCATCAATATTACAGCCCAAGATATGCTTGATCCAAGCCTTGCTGAATTTTTGGAAAACGAATTTAAACGCTATCCACTACCGAGTAATATTACCTTAGAACTATTGGAAACCGAAGCTATCGCAAATTTTTCTGAAGTAAAAGCATTTATAACCATGGTTAAAAATCGTGGTATACGGGTAATAATTGATGATTTTGGTACAGGTTATTCGAATATCTCTAATGTACTAAAATTAGAAGTAGATGGTATTAAGCTTGATGGTAGTTTGATCAGACAGATCATTCACGATAAAGACATTTATCTATATGTTGAGCATATTGCCAACTTTGCAAAGCAACTCAACTTACAGCTAATTGCTGAGCATGTAGAGAGTAAGCCTATCGCCAACGCGCTTAAAAAAGCAAATGTGACGCTAATGCAAGGCAATTACTTTGCCGAGCCTGTGCCACATATTACTGCAAATAAAAATCAACCGTATCCAATCTCTTAACCTAAACTCAGGTTAAGAGATTTACGAAAACATTAAGTTATAAAATACTTAATTTTTATTTCGAGCCAGGATCTAAATTAATTACTAAACGGTGACTTTGTTGACCACTTGCCCAATATTTACGTTCAAATGGCGTAACTGCCAAATCATTTTGATAAAGCTCTACTGTGCAGTCATGTCCGGTGAGTTTGAGTGCTTGAGCAAACTCTTTCACATAAATATCCCAATTGCTGCGAACTTCTAACAGCCCACCTAATTTAACGATAAATGGAAAAATAGCAGCGCCATGCCAGCGACGTTGAATATGCTTCGCTTTTGGCCACGGATTTGGATACAGCAAATAATGATGTGTGGGTTGCCAATTAGCCGCCACTGCGAGTCGCCAAAAGTCATTTAAATCGGCTTGCACTAAAATGTACTGACCTGAATCGGTTTGTTTATATTCAATGTCATGCTTATCTAAACGATGCGATGACTTATCAATACCTATAACTAACGCATCAGGGTGTCGTTTCGCTAAATTAGCCGTGCTTTCCCCTACCCCACAACACGAATCTAAAATAATGGGCCCATTAAAAGCCTGCACTTTTTCATTTACTTGATCAAACGCCGTTTGCGTATGTGCTGCAATGGGTTTTTTAAACTGGGCAGTTAAATGCTTATTAACTATATCATCCAGCTTTTCATGTAAGCCTTGTTGATTCGATACAATACTTCGTGAATTTGCATCACTCATTAGTGTCTTAACCCCACACCTTTTTTAATTAACGTTAAAGCTAATATAAATAAGGCTGTAATAAATAATAACAACACGCCAAATGCGACCGTTAAATCAACATCCGACACGCCTAAGAAACCATACCTAAAGGCATTAACCATATAAATAATTGGATTAACCTGCGATACGCCTTGCCAAAACTCTGGCAATAAAGTGATTGAGTAAAACACACCACCTAGATAGGTCAATGGCGTTAAAATAAAGGTCGGAATTATACTGATATCGTCAAAGCTATTAGCATAAATAGCATTGATCAAACCGCCTAAAGCAAATACCGCAGAAGTTAAAATTACTGTCGCGATGATCACAAAAATATTATGGATTTGAATATCCACAAATAATAACGACACACACGTAACAATTAATCCCACCAGCATGCCACGGGTCATACCACCGCCCATATAGCCAAGCACAATAATATAATTAGGCACGGGTGCAACTAACAGCTCTTCAATGCTTTTTTGAAACTTGGTTGAATAAAAGCTTGATGCCACATTAGAATACGAATTAGTGATCACCGACATCATGATAAGACCCGGAACAATAAACTCCATATAACTAAAGCCACCCATATCACCAATACGAGAGCCTATAAGATTACCGAAAATCACAAAGTACAAACTCATAGTGATTGCCGGCGGCACGAGTGTTTGTACCCAGATACGCAAAAATCGAATACACTCTTTAAACCATAAACTCTTTAAGGCTACGCCATATTTAAACATCTACTTGCCCCGCCCTTGCTCTAGTAAACCTACAAACAACTCTTCTAATCGGTTAGCTTTATTACGCATGCTAAGCACGGTATTGCCCTGCTCGGTTAATGCTGTAAATACTGCATTCAAGCCCTGTGATTTGGCTACTTCAACCTCAATAGTATGATCATCAGCCATAGTAAACTTATAACCATCAAGCGTAACGGTAACTGGCTGGACAGGCTGTTTTAAATCAAGAATAAAAGTTTCTTTATCTAACTTGGCAAGCAGTGCTTTAATGGTGGTGTTTTCAACGATAATGCCGGAATCAATGATCGCGATATTTTTACACAGAAGCTCGGCTTCTTCTAAGTAGTGAGTGGTGAGAATAATCGTCACCCCCTGCTCATTAATTTGTCTTAAAAAATCCCACATCGAACGGCGTAATTCAATATCAACACCGGCGGTTGGCTCATCTAAAATTAGCAGTTTTGGTTCATGCATTAACGCGCGAGCAATCATTAAACGACGTTTCATACCGCCTGATAGTGTTCGTGCTTGTTTGTCTTTCTTTTCAAGTAAGCCTAATTGAGCTAAATATTTATCCGCTCGTTGATGCGCCACCTTACGGGGAACTCCGTAATAACCCGCTTGATTTACCAGTATTTGCGTCAACGTTTCAAACTGGCTAAAGTTAAATTCTTGTGGCACTAAGCCTAGTTGTGATTTAGCTGCTTCTAAATCTGAATCTATGTTGTGACCAAACACCTCTACTAAGCCTTTGGTTTTATTAACCAATGATGAGATCACGCCAATGGTAGTTGACTTACCCGCGCCATTTGGGCCTAACAAGGCAAAAAAATCACCTTCATATACTTTTAGATCAACGCCTTTAACGGCTTCAACACCATTTTTATATACTTTGGTAAGGCCTTCAATATTCAAAGCCAATGCTTTACTCATGATTTACCCTCCCCATAACCCCAACGTTTAGTTAGCGTATGTTCAATATTTAAATGATCTAAAATACGTGCAACCATAAAATCAACTAAGTCGTTAATGGTTTGCGGTTGATGATAAAACCCCGGTGCAGCTGGCATAATTGTTACCCCGAGCTTTGCGAGCTTTAGCATGTTTTCTAAATGGATTTCACTAAATGGCGTTTCTCGTGGCACTAAAATTAACTGACCACGCTCTTTAATCACGACATCAGCGGCGCGCTCTAATAAATTATCAGAGGCCCCCATCGCTATTGCAGAGACCGAGCCTGCACTACACGGGCACACGACCATTTTTTTCGGCGCTGCAGAGCCAGACGCCACAGGGCTAAACCAGTTATCTTTACCAAATACTTGTAACTGCCCTGGCTGTGATTTAAATAAGCTACTTAATTGTTCGGTGGCTTTATCTTCATTGGCTGATAATTTAATGTTTGATTCAGTATCTAGCACTACACGCGCCGCGCTTGAGATCAATACATACACGCGAAACTGCTGCGCGAGCAATACTTCAAGTAATCGTAAGCCATATGGCGCGCCTGACGCACCACTAAAGGCCAGCGTTATGGTTTCTTTATATTGCACTGTCGCTCCGGTTTATTGCTGGATAAATTTATGCTGCAAAGCTGTTATCAATGTGTTGTGGAGACCATTAAAGCCACCATTACTCATGATCAAAATATGTTGTTGCGGTTGCGCTTGGGAGACCACTTGTTCAACGATCTCATCGGTATTACTCAAGCATAACATACCAGCCTGTTTGGCTTGCTCACTTAATGACCAGGTTAAATTATCTGGCTCGAATAAATACACATCATCAGCATCAGCTAATGACGCCAATAACGTATGTTGATGTACACCCATTTTCATAGTGTTTGAGCGCGGCTCTAATATCGCAATAATTTTTTCATTGCCTACTTTTGCACGCAACCCAGCAAGCGTTGTAGTGATAGCTGTTGGGTGATGAGCAAAGTCGTCATACACTTTAATATTGGCAATATCGGCTTTTAGCTCCATCCTACGTTTAGGACTAATAAATTCCCCTAACCCTGCAATGCTATGTTCAATTGCAATCCCGACATGGCGCGCGGCAGCAATAGCCATAATAGCGTTTTTAACATTGTGCCCACCAAACGCTTGCCATTTTACTGAGCCTTGGTATTCATCATTGAGTAACACTGCAAATTCACTGCCATCGGCATTAATCAGCTCATATCCCCAATCAGCGCCCAGTGTTTCACTTTCGCTCCAACAGCCTTGGTTAATTACATCTTGCAGAGCATCGTCTTGTTGTGGCCAAATAACTTTGCCGCTACTTGGTAGTGTACGCATCAAATGATGAAATTGTTTTTTAATAGCGTTTAAATCTTCAAAAATATCAGCATGATCAAACTCAAGATTGTTTAAAATCAGTGTGCGCGGTAAGTAATGAACAAACTTACTGCGTTTATCAAAAAATGCAGTGTCGTATTCATCAGCTTCAATTACAAAAAATGGCGTTTCGCCAACCCGTGCCGACAAACCAAAATTTTGCACGATACCGCCAATCAAAAACCCTGGCTTTAAACCCGCGTATTCTAAAATCCATGCCAGCATGCTTGCAGTGGTAGTTTTACCATGAGTTCCAGCAACCGCCAGTACCCAGGAGTTTTGCAATAAATTATGCTTTAACCATTCAGGGCCAGAAGTATACGCTAAGCCCTTGTCCAATACATATTCAACACATGGGTTACCACGACTCATTGCATTGCCAATAATCACCATATCTGGTGCAGGTTCTAACTGAGAGACATCATAGCCTTGGGTTAATTTAATACCAAGCTCTTCAAGTTGCGTGCTCATTGGCGGATATACGTTTAGATCAGAGCCCGTGACTGTATGACCTAGCGACTTAGCTATCGCTGCAATACCACCCATAAAGGTGCCGCAAATGCCTAAAATATGAATATGCATATTATTCCTTTGCCGCCACACATAGCTTACGCAGCGCTAAAAAATAGATAATAAATGAGATGCCATAATGCCAAAAATAGCGCTCAGTTACCATTGCCATCTAACACAACACTTGTGCTAAATAACAACGAATAAGTATATAAGTTAAATAATTCCCTTACTTATGCTTAACCGCTCAAATGTAGATGTAATTGCAGAGCCTCGCTGGAAAGGTCGCTTATCGATGGGTGCAAAATACACTTTCTAATTTAAGGTGCATTTGGCTTATAAAAAAACGCCTTAGCTCATTGAGTTAAGGCGTTTTTATTGATCTTTTATAAACCTAGCGTTACATCATCAAAAAAACAATTAAACCCACACCCAATAATAATCGATAGATAACAAATGGCATCATCCCCATACGTTCGATTATTTTTAAGAACAGGAAAATACACGCATACGCAGAGAGAAACGATAAACCAGCGCCTAAAATTAATGTTGTCCAATCAACTATATGATCCCCTAATGCCAGCTCAATGGTGTAATACAAGCCCATCATTGAGATCACTGGAATTGCGAGTAAAAATGAAAAACGCGCAGCGCTTTGTTTATTCATCCCCAGCATTAAACCGGCGGTCATCGTAATACCCGAGCGTGATGTACCTGGGATCATCGCCATCGCTTGCGCCATACCGATCATCAGTGCTGATTTCCAAGTTAATTGATAAATTGTTTTAGTTTGCTTACCTTTTACGTCGGCATACCAAAGTAATAAACCAAACAAAATAGTGGTGATTGCAATTACCCACGCACTGCGTAAATAGAGCTCGATTAAGTCTTTAAAAATTAAACCCAGTACAGCGGCTGGTATAGTGCCTAAAATAATCCACCAGCCAAGTTTACTATCATCTGTTGTACCTTGTGCACCAAATGATTTAAACCATGCAGCAAGTATTTCGACAACTTCTTTTCTGAAGTAAATTATTACGGCAATCAGCGTGCCTACATGCACAGCAACATCAAAGGCAAGGCCTTGATCTTGCCAGCCAAGAATTTGTGAAGGGAGAATGAGGTGAGCTGAGCTTGAAATAGGTAAAAACTCAGTTAATCCCTGGATCAGGGCTAAAACAATAATTTCGATAATACTCATGGGTTAGTAAACTCCACCTTCCATAGTTTTTGCTTGGGGTTGTTGTAAGTATCCCACAACTGAGCGATTGTTTGCTTTGCTGTAGGATGATAAAAATCGGGAGCTATTTCTGCCAAAGGCTGAAGAACAAAGGCATTCTTGGTGATTTCATCACGGGGTAACTGTGCAGGAGAATCACACACTACATCATCGTAAAACAGTAAATCTAGATCGAGTGTACGCGGGCTAAATTTTTTATCATTATTTGTACGACCATTCTCTCGTTCAATCTGTTTGAGTAACTGACATAACTGGGGAAGCGGTATCTGTGTTTGTGCACCAATGACTAAGTTGTAAAAGTTATTACCTGCAAAGCCAACTGCTTCGCTTTCAAAGACACTGGAATGCTCGAATTCTATAAGGTGTGCTTTTAGGGCAATTAACGCTTGGCGGATATAATGTTCTTTATCAACATTAGAGCCAAGGCTAATATAAATTTGCGCCATCTTAACGTGCCTTGAGTCGGGTAATTTCAACACCTACAGTGCGTGCTTGCGCGACGGCTGCGGGTTTACTAACTCGAATGGTAACTTGTGTTGTAGCAAACTCGGTTAAAATGATAGCCGCTAGTTGCTCTACTAAGGTCTCCAATAACTCAACAGGCTTTGCTGTCGTGTGCGCGATTACTCTCTCACTTACCTTTGCGTAATCAAGTGCTAAGGCAATGTCATCGGTTTTTGCTGCGGGTTTAATATCACACAGCATCTCGATATCAAAATACAAACTCTGTTTAGTTTCTTTTTCAAAATCGTACACGCCTATGATAGTGTCAACATGTAGTTGCGATATAAAAACCTTATCCATAACTGCTCCAACTGGCAAAAACTTAAAACTCATTGACTTGAGTCTACATCGGCTATAATTTGCATTTATAGCCTTTATACACTTTAACTGTGTTTTATTATGTAAAAATTACCCATACAATAGCCTATAGGTACATCATGTAAAAATTACCCATATGATATAAGCGTATAGATACATTATGTATCTGCTATTTGAACCACGAAAAGTATGAATGCAATTTTTGCGGCCAATGATAGCCGAAAAACTGCGATTAAAAAATAAGGAAGCGCGTGATAGCCGTTTTAATGTTAGTTTTAGCCTATTTACTCGGGTCGATTTCATCAGCCATTCTAGTGTCTCGGCTGTTTAAACTACCCGATCCTCGCAGCAATGGCTCAAACAACCCAGGCGCAACTAATGTTTATCGTCTTGGTGGCGCTGTTCCAGCCTGCTTAGTCTTAGTGTTTGATATTCTCAAAGGGACTATTCCTGTCTGGGGCGCTTATTTTTTACAACTTGAACCACTAATGCTGGGATTGATAGGGGTTGCTGCATGTTTAGGACATATGTTTCCGGTATTCTTTCACTTTAAAGGCGGTAAAGCAGTTGCAACTGCGTTTGGAACATTGCTACCCATTGGCTTGTTGTTAGGCGGGTTATTAATTTCAACCTGGGTGGCTGTTGTTGCTATTACACGCTATTCGTCACTTGGGGCATTAGTCGCCGTTTCTTTAACGCCATTATACACTTGGTGGATCAAACCGCTTTATACCTTACCAGTAACATTTTTAACTATTTTGATTATCTTTCGCCACCACGCCAATATTAAACGTTTATTTAGTGGCAAAGAACCTAAAATTGGTGACAAAAAAACGCCACCAACTAAAGATGATAACAATACTTAAATTTAAATAGCCTCTAAACTATCTATCGGCCAACGTGGTCTCGTTTTCATATCAAGGCTGGCAAACTGCCCAGCCTTTAAGCGCTGCATACCCGCATAGGCGATCATGGCACCATTATCAGTACAAAACTCTGTGCGCGGATAATAAACCTGTCCTTTCATGCCTTGCATTACCCGCTCTAGTTGCGCACGTAGCTTTATATTGGCGCTTACACCACCGGCAATTACTAAGCGATTTATACCCGTTTGCTTTAAAGCACGCTTACATTTAATAACTAATGTATCAATAACTGCGGTTTGAAACGCATGAGCGATATCTGCTTTGGTTTGCTGATCATCGTCATTATTACGAATAGTAATTGCAGCCGCCGTTTTCAAGCCGCTAAAACTAAAGTCAAGGCCCGGTTTATCTGTCATTGGTCGTGGGAAAATAAAGCGCTTAGAAACACCTTGCTCAGCAAGTTTAGCTAACCGTGGCCCACCTGGGTAATCTAAACCAAGTAACTTAGCTGTTTTATCAAATGCTTCACCTGCGGCATCATCTACCGATTCACCCAATACTTCATATTGACCAATCCCAGCGACTTTAACCATCATGGTGTGTCCACCTGATACAAGTAAAGCAATAAACGGAAATTCAGGCACGTTTTCTTCAAGCATGGGCGCCAGTAGATGGCCCTCCATATGATGCACCGCCACTGCTGGAATATTCCAACCATAGGCAAGTGAGCGTCCAATTGAAGTACCCACTAATAATGCTCCCACCAGTCCTGGGCCTGCAGTGTAAGCAATACCATCGATATCTTCAGGTCCGCAACCGGCCTGTGCAAAAGCAGCATCGATTAATGGCAAGGTTTTACGAACATGATCTCGAGATGCAAGTTCAGGCACTACACCGCCATAATCTGCATGCACTTTTACTTGGCTATAGAGTTGATGAGCAAGTAAACCTTGTTCATCATCATAGATTGCAATTCCCGTTTCATCACACGACGATTCAATGCCTAAAATTCGCACTGCAGTTTTCTCCCATGCCCTTTGGCACTTTTAAATTCTTAAAATAAATCTATTAACCAGAGTTTCTGGTTACTTAAAGTGTAATACCAATGTTTGTTTGTCCATCAGCGATAGCGTGTTGCTTTAACGCTTTCACATTTTCAGCTGTTACTCTGCCCATCTGCTCAACAAAATCAATTAACTCGCCTAACACTTCAATTTCGTATTGCATTAACGGATGTTCACGTACTGCTGTATTATCAGCCAGTTCACCTTCAACCGTTAATTGATATTCAATAAAACGCGCAACAGTCGCCTGAGAGATTTTACTAATGCTGATAAATTCTTGCTCATCTTTGGCAATTAAACCATGCATTAAACCTAATAAGGCAGTGGCGGCATCTATCGCTGGATAAGTACCGAACATATCAAAATCAGTGAGTTCTGGAACATTAGGCTCTATTTTCTCAATTTGCTTTTCAAGGCTTATTTTACTTTTCGGCAGTAAGATTTTTTCCCAACACAAATTAAGTGCACTACGCAAAATAGCTTCGTCACCAAATCCTGTTGCTTCACTAAATAAACCATAATTAGGTAGCATACGTTCAATTAATGCTGCTGCCAGTACCGCTTGTTGCAAATAGTTAAGCTCTCTTATACGCTGAAAATTATTCGCTTTAGTCATTATTTGGTGTCCTGCAAGACCAACAAATTTCAAATGTTGGCCCATTATGCTCGTTACAGTTGGGGCATACCCAATCAGGAGCGGATTGTTGTACTTGAGTGTAGTTTACCAATATTTGCCGCGCCTGGCGCTCTTTAATCACAAAAACCTGCACTCTCACTTGGGTTTGATCTAAAGGTATTTCGCCAACGGCTCCTTGTAAGGACTCACCGAGTAACTGACACTCAATATTGCTGTTAAGTAATAACCCTTTGACAATGTTTGCCTCTACCGCATTTGCAGCGCAATAGATTGTTAACCATTGAAATGGGGGTTGCTCTGTATTGTTGTTATTTATTTTATTTTGCAATGACAACCTCTTTTACTTTGCGATTAAATTACCCTAAGCTACTCTAAGCGAAGTAATTGTTATATAGGAAATAATCATGACCCTCACGACACCTGGACTGCTGTTCCCTGCAATTTCTTTATTGTTATTAGCATATACCAATCGTTTTTTAGTGCTAGCACAATTAATTCGTGAACTTAATGCCCGTGAAGGTGACACTATTCGACCATTAGTCGTTGCACAAATTACTAACCTAAGGAAACGTATTAGACTCATTCGAACTATGCAAGTCTATGGCGTTGCTTCTTTTTTAATGTGTACATTCTCAATGTTTGCATTATTTATTGAGTTTAAAACCACTGGCGTAATTTTATTTGGTATTAGCTTAGCCAGCCTTGCGCTATCGTTGCTAACCTCTTTATATGAAATACATATTTCATGTGATGCGATTGAAATTGAGCTTAAAAACATTGAAAAAAAACCACTGAGCAACAAGGCAGACTAAAAAACAAGCACTATACTCTTTAGCAGGATGATTAAACTAAAGGTGTAAACGTGAACGACTTTTTATTTTCAGAAAATGTCATTGAAGAGTCAGAAGCTCAGTCACCACAAGCGTTCTGGAATATCCTTGTGGTCGATGATGAGGATGATATTCACCAAGTCACTAAACTTGTACTATCTGGCTTTACCTTTGAAGATAAAGCTTTGTGTTTACATCATGCCTATTCAGCGAAAGCCGCAAAAGAATTATTGCAACAAAATCTCGATTTTTCGGTTGGTTTAATCGACGTGGTAATGGAAACTAGCCATGCAGGTTTAGACTTAATAAAATTTATCCGTGATGATATCAATAACCACGACATCCGCCTTATTCTTCGAACGGGTCAACCTGGCGAAGCCCCTGAAGAAGCGGTGATCCGTGAATACGATATTAACGATTACAAAAATAAAACCGAGCTGACGGCAATAAAAATGAAAACATTATTGTATTCAGCTCTGCGTTCACATCGTGATATTCAAATTATTGAGCGTCATAGAAAAGGCCTTGAAAAAATAATCAACGCTTCTAGCTCATTTTTAAAATGTGATAGTGTCCATGAATTTGCATCAACAATTTTATCCCATGTAACCAATGTTATGGGCTTAGATGACACTGAAATTTATTGTGCCGCAGCTGTTAACCAACAAACATCCCCAGCCACTGATTTTAAGCTACTGGCAGCTTCAGGTGTTGAGCCTGAACCTAATGCCGATATGATCCCCGAAGATGTAAAGCAATTATTTGTTGAAGCACACAATCGCAAATCATCTCAAAAAACCATGCATGACTACATTGGCTACTTTCCAACTCAAGCGGGTCTCGAAACGATGTTGTATGTGCGCAAAGGCTCGTTATTAGGAACCACCGATTATCAGCTTTTGGAGTTTTTTGCCAACAATATTGCTCTGGCTTACGATAACTTGAAATTACGCGACATGATGAAAGATTCGCAAAAAGAGCTATCGTATATTCTCGGTGAAGCCGTTGAAAAACGCTCAAAAGAAACCGGTTCACATGTCAAAAGAGTTGCACACTATAGTGAACTGTTAGGTAAGTTATATGGCTTAAATAACTTTGAGTGTGAAGTAATAAAACTCGCCTCCCCCTTGCACGATATTGGAAAAATAAGTATTCCAGATCATATTCTCAATAAACCCGGTAAGCTTGATGAGCAAGAGTGGGCGATTATGCAAACTCACGCCGAAGTTGGTTATGATATTCTAAAGAATTCGAATAACGAAATATTAAAATGTGGTTCAATCATTGCTCATACACATCATGAGAAATGGGACGGCTCAGGCTATCCTAATCAACTTGCAGGTAAAGATATTCACATTGTTGGTCGTATTACAGCTCTAGCGGATGTTTTTGATGCCCTTGGCAGTGATCGTTGCTATAAAAAAGCTTGGCCACTTGAAGAAGTACTCGATTTGCTCAAGAAACAAAGTGGCAAACAGTTTGAGCCAAAACTTGTAGACATATTTATTAACAATTTAACACTTTTTTTGGAGATAAAAGAGCGTTACCCTAACTGATACTTGTAACAATTGTGTGAAATGCGCTTTTCAAATTGGGTACAATGGATTACTATCTATTAAAATAATATCAATTATGTTCGCCAGTAGTGCGGCTTACTTATACAAAGGACTATAAAAGTGAGATTTGAACAATTAGAGCAATTTGTAGCTTTAGGCCAGCTACGACATTTTCGCCAAGCGGCCGAAACAACAAAAATTAGTACCTCAGCATTGACGCGCAGTATTCAGACTTTAGAAGATGAAGTTGGCTATGAATTAGTCAAACGCTCGACTCGCTCCGTGAAGCTAACAACTGAAGGTGAGCTTTTTTTAGAGTACGCACAAGACACTCTAAGCAAGCTCGAAGAAACTAAAAAGCGTTTATTTAAATCCGTTAATGGCTGTGCAAGTGAAAAGCTGGTGATTGGCTATACCAATAATGCTAGTGCCATAGTGCCTATTTCATGTGGCCAATTTTTAGCACAATACCCTCATGTAAAAATCGAAATGCAACTACAAGAACAAAGTGAGTTGGTTCGTAAACTGCAATTAGGTGAAATTGATATTAGCGTTTGTTCGCAAGCAGTTAATAGTATTGGCAATGACATACACTTACCTGATCAACTTATTTTATTCGTTGCAAAAAGCCATCCTCTTGCGAATAAGAACAATCTTTGCAAACAAGATTTAAATGATTACCCTATGTATAGTTGTTTTTCACAATCAAAACAAATTCAAACTATGTTGAATGAGGCTGTCGATAGCTTAAACAAGACCAGCAGTATAAAAGTTGGCAGTATTGAGCAAGTAATGGACGGGTTGTGTAAATCAAACCATGTTGCAATTAGCAGTATTGAACATGCAAGTTCGGTCGCAGAGAATAATAATCTGCTCCAGTTAAAAACCAATAAGAACTTAGCTCATGAGCAATTGATTGTACAAACCAGCCAGCAAGTTACTGCTGACGACCCAATAAACCAGCTCCTGTCATTAATAGAAAAGACAGCGTTATCAATTAATTCTTAAGTAACAGCATGAAAACCAAGCCTAAAGCAGAACTCAGGCTTGGTTTCTAAATCTTCAGTAGTACCTTTGCATCATTTTAAGCTAAACTACGCGCCTTCCCTGCTATATAGTACAATTAATGAGCCTTAACCTGATCCCTGGACGTTATTTAACTGACATAGAAACTCATGGCTACGCCGTGATCGAAAATATGTTTGCTGAAACACTGACTAACGCGTTGATAGAAGATTGTTATCGTATCAACCCCAATTTCAAATCAGCAGGTATTGGCCGTCAGCAGGATTTACAAATAGACAAGAGCATACGCACCGACAAGACCTTTTGGTTTGATGGTAGTAGCCAAGCTCAAATTGATTATCAAAATGCGCTAGAAGATATTAGAGTAAACTTGAATCGTTATTTCTTTATGGGTTTATTTGATTATGAGTGTCACTATGCGAAATACCAGCATGGCGACTTTTATAAAAAGCATTACGACGCATTTAAAGGGCGTTCGAACCGTGTATTTACTACTGTATTTTACTTAAATACAGTGCAATCTGGTGGTGAGTTAGTGATTTACAAACCTAAAAGTAAAGACGTTGAAATCACTATTCAGCCCAAAGCTGGCACGTTCGTGATGTTTGAAAGCGAACGCTTTATGCATGAAGTACTGCCGACAATTGATAATCGCTATTCAGTTGCGGGTTGGTTTAGGAAAAACACTTCAATCAGTGGCGTTATTGATCCACCTCGCTAACACTATAGATTAAATGGCAAGGACGCCACTAAGCCAATAAAAACGACCATACCGACATAATGATTATTTAAAAAAGCTTTAAAACAATGCTCTCTATTACGACTATGAATTAGAAATTGTTGGTAAACCAAAAAGCCACATGCCACACATAGACCAAGCCAATACGGCATTGCTAATTGACTCGTATAACCAATTAAAGCCAACAAACCTATAAATACACCATTTAGCGCAAAAATAATGATTCGATCGGCACTACCAAACAATATCGCTGTAGACTTTACGCCAATTTTCAAATCATCATCTCTGTCTACCATGGCATACATAGTATCGTATGCCGTAGTCCACGCAATATTAGCGATAAATAACAACCAGCCAAGCAGTGGGATATTATCTGTTGCAGCCATAAAAGCCATCGGAATAGCCCAACCAAAAGCTGCACCTAGCACTATTTGCGGTAAATTAGTGTAACGTTTCATAAATGGGTAGCTAAATGCCAATAGCAATGCCCCGACTGACAATAATATGGTTTGCCAACTGAGTAACAACACCAGTATGAAAGCAATTATGATAAGCAACAAAAATAAGCTTAATGCTTCGCCACTACTCACCAAGCCAGAAGCTAAGGGTCTTTGTGCTGTGCGTTTTACCGCGCCATCAATTTTACGATCTGCGTAATCATTAATAACACAACCTGCGCTGCGCATAACAAATACACCAAAGCTAAATACCACAAAATTAAGTAGGCTTGGCATACCATCACTTGCAAGCCACAATGCCCAATATGTAGGCCATAACAGCAATAAAGTACCGATAGGCTTATCGGTGCGCATTAACTGCTTATAATACGGTATATGAGCAATGTGTAAGGCAGCAAATTTCATAAATATAGATAAGCCTCTGGTAAAAATATTTCAGCTACTAAAAAACGGCTTTGCGCCAACGAAAAAATACTGCGTCGCCCCCACAAGGGTTTTGTAGCTGCAGAGTATTGGCTAACAAGCTGCTGTACTGGGTGCTGACAATCAAAACGTGCTATTTCAATTTCGGTACGTTTTAAGTCCGGATGTTGAAAAATAACATCACCTAAAGGCCGATTACCCAGTGCCAATAATTGCTGTTGTTGCATATCATCGGTGGCAGGTAGCCAGCTTTGTGCGTATACCATAGGGATGCCATCACAAAGCAGCAAAACTTCACGATTAATACCAATACGCTGTGAACAATCTAATAATTGTTGTTGTGAAATACTCAATTCAAACTCTTTCTCACTAAGCACTTTTACAGAGAATTCACCACACTGTGTTTTTAATTTAGCCGTCAGTGAGTTGGGTTCAAGTAGCCAGTCTTGCTCGTTACAAGACAAAGAATTGATTGATGTACCTAACTGCCAATCCGCAGTTACAGAAATAGGAAATGTGATCACGATAACTCTATTTAATAATAACCCTTTAAATGATACCACTGCCCGCGTCGGGGAAAAAGTGATGATTAATGAATATAATAGCTGCATCAGCCTGTATCTTAGCCATTATTACGTATAGACTAATAACAATTAATTACAGGGCTCTCTACTGAATATGAAAAAAACGCTTTACGCTGGCATATTAATTAGCACTTTCTTTATTAGCTTGTTTAGCAGCTTTGCAAGCAAAGCTGAATCAACTGTGGGCTACTTTGGTTTCGAACCCGATATCATTACCAACTATATTGGTCAGAGTAATAAAAAGTTAGGTTATGTGCGTATTACTGTAGATTTAATGCTCAGTGATATGTCAAACATTGCTATTGTTGAGCATCACACCCCGTTACTTAGAGATGCATTGGTAGAAATTTTATCAAAAGAGCCTGAAGAAAAAATTAAATCACTCACCGGCCGTGAAGAGATCAGAAAGCGTTGTGCCGAAAAACTCAAAACCCTGTTAAAACAAGAAACAGGGCAAGAGATCATTCGCGAAGTATTATTTACTAAATATTTATATCACTAAGTACTTATATAACTGAGTATCTTAAGCTGTTTTTTTAGTAAACAATTGAGCGGTAAACGCGTAAGCCATACCGCTTAATAGCCCACCTAAGTGCGCCCAGTTAGCCATACTTACAAACAACATGTCAGCAAAGCCTAGTACCAGCCAAATCAGCATAAAACCAATAATACCATTAGTTACTAAAGCCGGTTGTTGCGGGTTCAATGCCCGATGGATCCAACAAAACCCAAGTAAACCATAAACAACGCCACTTAAGCCGCCAAAGTTAGGGCCAACCATAATAAACTCAGCCCAATTACTAAATAGCGCGGTCACTAAAAAAAGACCTACTAAAGTACTTTTACCACTGAGCTTTTCAATACCATCGCCTAGCATGATCCACCACATAATATTAAACACTAAGTGCACAGCAGTAAAATGCACAATTGCAGGTGTAAGCCAAGTTAATGGTTGATTGGGTTTAAACTGTAATACGCTATAAATTGACTCAAAGCCACCGAGTAAGAAGGCAATGTAAATACCTACACATAATAAAGTGACCGTTTGGTTTAACCAGCTCAATGCTTTAAAGCGTGCTTTTAAATTTAAGTCATGGCCTTGATAGCTCAACGGTGATTGCGTACTTCCTACTTGCCAAGATGCCTCTTGATAACGGGCATGATTGGGGTTTTCTACAAACGCTTGCCATAATGGCTGAGCTTGATGGAAATGCTCTGGGGCAACACAAATAATTACCGTTTTTCCATCTTGCGATCGAAGCTCGCCCTGTAAGCCTTGGCTTTTTATATAATCAATAAAGCCTTGTGCTGCACGTGGATTATTTATACTACCCAGTTCGATCATCGTTCCACTTGCTCCGGAAATTGGGTTTCCCACTGGGTAAAACCACCATCCATACTGTATACATCTTCAAAGCCTTGCTCAGCTAAGTAGTTGGCTGCGCCTTGTGAGCTCATACCATGATAACAAACAATAATAATTGGCTGATCAAACTCTTTGTTCATCATAAATTCGCCAATATTGGCATTTGATAAATGCTCTGAACCCGGAATATGCCCTGCTTGATACGAATTAGGATCGCGAATATCAGCAATCACGACATCATCTTTATTAAGTAGTGCTTGAGTTTCGGTAATTGAAATATGCTTAAATGCCATAGTACTCTCTTATAATTACAAAAAAGGCGACAAATGCCGCCTTTAATTCTCTTAACAAGTGGATAATTAATTCCAGTTAAGAATTACTTTCCCCGATTGGCCTGAAATCATCATATCAAAGCCAGCTTGGAAGTCATCTATTGAATATTGATGAGTGATGATTGGATTTAGATCGAGCCCTGACTGAATAAGACTGGCCATTTTGTACCAGGTCTCAAACATTTCACGGCCATAAATCCCTTTGATCACTAAGCCTTTAAAAATCACTTGGTTCCAATCAACCGCCATATCAGATGGTGGAATACCTAGCATGGCAATTTTACCACCGTGATTCATGTTATTTAACATGCTATTAAATGCAACCGGTACGCCTGACATTTCTAGACCAATATCAAAGCCTTCTGTCATACCAAGCTCTTTAATAATATCTTCAAGCTTTTCATTAGCCACATTAACTGCACGCGTTGCGCCCATTTTACGTGCAAGGTCTAATCGGTATTCATTGACATCGGTGATCACTACATGACGTGCGCCAACATGTTTTGCAACTGCAGCAGCCATAATACCAATTGGGCCTGCACCTGTGATCAATACATCTTCACCCACTAAGTCGAATGACAGTGCTGTGTGTACTGCATTACCGAATGGGTCAAAAATAGAAGCTAACTCATCACTGATATTGTCTGGAATTTTAAATGCATTAAACGCTGGGATCACTAAATACTCGGCAAAAGCCCCCTCGCGGTTAACACCTACACCAGTGGTGTTACGGCATAAATGAACACGCCCAGCGCGACAGTTACGACAATGGCCACAGGTAATATGCCCTTCGCCCGATACTCGGTCACCAACACTAAAACCGCGAACTTCTTGACCCATATCAACCACTTCACCGACATATTCATGACCTACTACCATAGGCGTAGGAATAGTGTTTTGCGCCCACTCATCCCACTTATAAATATGTACGTCAGTACCACAAATAGCGGTTTTACGAATTTTGATTAATAAATCGTTATGCCCAACTTCAGGTTTTGGCGCATCCGTCATCCAAATACCTGGTTCTGCTTTTAATTTAGATAATGCTTTCATGAATCACACTCAATAAAAAAACCGCTGCGAAGACAACGGTTTAAAATAAATTAATTAGATAATGCCTATTTCTTTACCAATACGGGTAAAGGCGTCAATTGCGGTATCTAATTGCTCAATGCTGTGCGCAGCAGAAATTTGTGTACGAATACGCGCTTGGCCTTTTGGCACCACTGGGAATGAAAAACCAGTGACGTAAATGCCTTCTGCTAATAACTTATCAGCCATTGCCGACGCAACTTTAGCATCACCTAACATTACTGGAATAATCGCGTGATCTTTACCTGCACAGGTAAATCCAGCCGCTTCCATTTGCTCACGGAAGTATTTAGCGTTTGACCATAACTTAGCACGCAATTCACTGCCATTTGCGAGCATTTCTAATACTTTGATTGATGCTGTAACGATTGAAGGCGCTAATGAGTTTGAGAATAAATATGGGCGAGAGCGCTGGCGTAACCATTCAACAATTTCTTTTTTACCAGATGTATAACCACCCGATGCACCGCCAAGCGCCTTACCTAAAGTGCCGGTAATAATATCAACACGGTCTAGCACGTTGCAGTACTCAGGTGTGCCTTTACCATTTTCGCCAACAAAGCCAACGGCATGAGAGTCATCAACCATAACAAGTGCATTGTATTTATCAGCAAGGTCACAGACCGCTTCAAGATTACAAATAACCCCATCCATTGAGAACACACCATCGGTGGCGATTAATTTTGTTTTTGCACCCGCTTCATCGGCAGCAATCAATTGCTTTTCAAGATCTGCCATATCATTATTTGCATAACGGAAGCGCTTTGCTTTACATAAACGAACGCCATCAATGATAGATGCATGATTTAACGAATCAGAGATAATCGCATCATCAGCGCCTAAAATTGTTTCAAATAAACCGGTATTGGCATCAAAACATGATGAATATAAAATCGTGTCTTCCGTTTCTAAAAATTCACTGATCTTCTTCTCTAATGTTTTATGAATGTCTTGTGTACCACAAATAAAGCGTACTGACGCAACACCAAAGCCATGGTCATTTAAGCCGTTTTGTGCAGCCTGGATCAGCTCAGGGCTATTCGCTAAACCTAAGTAATTATTTGCACAGAAGTTAATAACTTTATCACCAGAAGCAACTTGAATTTGTGCTTGCTGCTGCGAAGTAATAATACGCTCATTTTTATATAAGCCTTCGGCTTTTACATCTTCAATTTGCTGCTGAAGCTGAGTAAAAAACGCAGATGCTCTCATCTGTAATCTCCAAATTATTGAACGGGGTGAGCGTACTTAAGTTAACACGGCTCATCTTTGTGGCTATTGTAAAAGTTTAGTCAAACAAATGCACTGTTTGTAGTTCATCGCAGAAATAAGGAACTGACAACTTATGCTGCCAGTTTACATTGGGCTATAGCAATATTGAGGGTAAGTCTGCTAACGAATCACAAACATGATCTGCCGAGTCGATGGCTACCGCATCAAACTCCTGCCCGGATCGTACAAGCACCCGAGTGCCAATAACCGCTTTACTTGCCGCTTGCATGTCGCTTAGTTTGTCTCCAACCATAATGCTGCAAGCTGGATTGATATGATGATCAGCGATACCTTGCAGTAACATGCCCGGAGCTGGTTTACGACAATCACACTGTTTGAGGTATTCGGGTAATGCTTTTTTCGGGTGGTGTGGGCAAAAGTAAACATCCGTCACCTTTACTTGATGCGCAGCAAATTGGGCTATCATCCACTGTGTTAAAGCGTGAAAATCCGCCTCTGAATAGTAACCACGGCCAATACCAGATTGATTAGTCACTATGATCAGTTTATAGCCTGCATCAGCAAACGCCTTACATGCAGTAAATACGCCTGGCACAAATTCAAATTTATCCGACTCATAAACATACCCGTGGTCAATATTAACCACGCCATCACGGTCTAAAAATAAGGCTTTATTGATATTGCTCATAATTGCTCTTTCTCAACCACAAGGTCAAACATCAAAGCTACTTCATCAACACTTATTTGGCTCATTAGATCACTGCCTTTAACCCGCGTACCCCAAGGTAATCGCTCAGCGGTTTTACCAGTTTGCTTGAGTAAGTTTTGGTGATACACCTCAACCACGTAATTTTGATATAAATAGGGTCCAGTGCGTTTCGGGTTTGAGTGGGCATATAAACCAATAACGGGAGTGCCTACGGTGACGGCCATATGAGCAGGGCCTGTATCAGGTGCTAATACCAATGCAGCTCGTTTAAGTACGCAAAGCAACTCTTTGAGTTTTGTTTTACCCACTAAATTAAGGATTGGCGTTTTAGTGGCTGCAATAATGTCATCACTGAGCGTCACTTCAAGCTCTGTCGGGCCACCCGTGATCACCACATGAAACCCTTGCTTGTAGGCATGTTCTGCAAGCTTAGCATAGCGTTCAGCCAGCCAATTGCGTTCTTTTTTACTGGCAGCAGGAGAAATCACAAAAATTCGCCCCTCTAATCGCTCCGTACCAAGTAATTCATCAGCATTACTTTGATCATGTTCGCTGACTGGCATTTGCCAGTTTGGTTGATAATCAGGTACGCCTATCGCCTGCGCAAAGCCTTTAAAGCCTTCTAACACATGAGCCTGCTGCTGTGGTGCAATGCGCTGGTTAATAAACAAGCTATGCAATTCTTTTGAGCGTGCCCAATCAAAACCAATTTTAACTTTTGCAGGAATACAACGGGCCACTAAGTTAGCTCGAAGTGCCACTTGCATATGCAGCAACACATCAAACTTACGCCCTTTAAATTGTTGTTTTAATTGCTGATAGGCTGCTTTGCCTTGTTTTTTATCAAACACCACCAGCTCAACACCGGGTAAATCAGCTAGTAACATGGCTTCAATTTTGCCGACCACCCAGGTAACTTTTGCATTGGGGTGCGCTTTTTGAATTGCCTGTACTGCAGATACGCCATGGCAAACATCACCAATTGCTGAGAGTCTTAAAATACAAATATCTGAATAGGTGGTTGAGTCAGTCACAGGTGTCCTTTGCTTTATGCTGGATAATTATCATGATCTTAAATTAACCACTCACTATTGCAAGCACTTATGCTCGGCTTTAAAACAGGTTAAGATAGCACTATCACCTGCAATAAAATAAGTACGCCATGTTTAACCAGCAAACCATCAATGAACATATTATTTTAAGCCATCCTGAACATAGTGCCGAAATTAGCTTAAATTGGTTTGATAATGAATATTGGCAGCAGCAAGGAAAAATTGTCGGTGCCAAAAAAGGTCGCGCAACTGCATGGTTTTTCTGCCATAACGGGCTAACAGCAGTGCTCAGGCATTATTGGCGTGGCGGTTTAGTGGGTAAAGTGCTAAGTGATCAATATGTGTTTTTTGGACTAGAAAAAACCCGTGTTTACCAAGAGTTTTCATTAATGATGAAACTGTACGAGTTAGGCCTCAATGTACCAAAGCCGATTGCAGCTAAAATATCGCAAGCTGGCTTAATTTACCGTGGCGATATAATTACTCAAGCTGTTGCAGGCGCACAAAGTGTGCTTGATATATTAAAACAACGTCCCTTTAGCGCACAAGAGTTAATTAAAGTAGCACACACGATTGCGGATTTTCATAATCATGGGGTGTATCACGCTGATTTGAATATTAACAACATTCTATTTGATGAAACGGGCGAGATATACATTATTGACTTTGACCGCGGTGAACTAAAACTCCCCGCCAGTAATTGGCAACAAGCTAATATGACCCGCCTTGCTCGTTCGTTTCATAAAGAGCAAGGCCGAAATAAAGTAATGCATTGGCAAACTACAGACTGGCAGCAGTTACACACAGCATACCAGTCCACTCTTAAAAGATAGCCGTTAAGCCTTTATTTTACTGATCACTTTTGACGTAGAGCAGCCATTTAAAAACTCAAGTACTTCAACTTTTCCGCCATGGCGAAGTACATGATCAGCGCCTGCAATTTGTTCAACAGTGTAATCTCCACCCTTTACTAAGATATCAGGACTGATCAGCTCAATTAATTTAGCGGGTGTATCGTTTTCTTCAACTGCACCAAATGGAATTACCCAATCAACTGATGCCAAAGCGCTCAGCACCATAGCACGCTCATCAAGCGGGTTAATAGGGCGCTCTGGACCTTTTAAACGCGTTATTGATTCATCATTATTTAAACCGACGACTAGACGATCTCCACGTGCTTTGGCTTGTGCTAAGTAACGCACATGCCCCGCATGTAAAATGTCAAAACAACCATTGGTGAAGACGATAGTTTCACCATTTTGCTTTGCAAACTCAATATGCTGAAGCACATCATCAAATGGGGTTTGATAATGCTCACCGGTTTTTTGTAAGTATTGACCTAACTTACGACTTAACTCTTCAGGCGATACCGTAGCTGCCCCTAATTTACTCACTGCAATTCCAGCCGCAAGGTTAGCAATTTCCACTGCATCTTTAGGCTGCATTCCTGCACCTAACATCACCGCCAGAGTTGCAATAACAGTATCACCAGCACCGGTAACATCACTGACTTCAAGCTGTTGCGCTGCAAAATCGTGTTTTTCATCGGCACTAATAAGTGACATACCTTGCTCTGAGCGAGTCAATAGCATGGCCGCGATCCCTGCATCGCTGATCAGTGCTCGGGCACTGTCTGCTAAATGTTGTTCAGAATCTGTTTTACCACCGGCAAGCTTAAATTCATTCAAGTTAGGAGTAATAAAATCAGCACCGCGATATAAGTTTAAGTCTGAGGATTTAGGATCAATTAGAACTGTTTTTCCAGCACCTTTAGCAAGTTTTATCATTTGCTGGATCAAGCTTAATGAGCCTTTATTATAATCTGAGAATAAAACAAAGTCGTACTCATCTAATACTAATTCCAGACGGTTTAAAAGTAGTTGGCTGTGTTGCTCAGTAAACATCTCTTCTAAGTCAAGTCTAACGACTTGTTGATGACGGCTAATCACACGCATTTTTGAAATAGTTGGCAAATCACAAACACTGACTAATTGTGAATCTATACGTTCATCAGCAAGAATTCGCTCTAAGATTTGGCCGCTTTCATCTTCACCAATTAAACCCAACAAGCCAACTTTACCATCTAAACGGGCAATATTTTTTGCCACGTTTGCGGCGCCACCGGCTTTATCTTCAAATTTACTTACTTTCACTATTGGCACAGGTGCTTCTGGCGATATGCGCCCTGAATCACCATGCCAATAACGGTCAAGCATCACATCACCAACCACTAATATTTTAGCGTTAGACAGGTTTTTTAATAACGCTAGATCCATTACCTCTGCCCCGCTACAACCATATCAATGGCTTCACATAACCAATGACCAATAAACATATGTGCTTCTTGAATACGTGCTGTTTCGTCATCTTTAATAATAATGGATAATTTAGCGATATCTTTTACTTTACCGCCATCGCGGCCTGTAAATGCAACTGTATAAGCGCCTATTTCATTTGCAGCAGCTAACGCTATATTAATATTAGCGCTAGTGCCAGAGGTAGTTAAACCAATCACTAAATCCTCAGGCTTACACAACGCAAGAACCTGACGCTCAAAAACTGTGTCAAAGTGATAGTCATTACTATGCGCAGTTAAGATGGAAGTGTCGGTTGTTAGCGCCATAGATGCTAATGGGCCACGTTCTAATTTGTAGCGTACGACAAACTCTGCAGCTAAATGCTGAGCATCTGCTGCGCTGCCACCATTACCAAACCAAACTACTTTTCCACCAGCTTGCAAAGTACTGTGGCAAACTTCAAGCAATTGCATTACTTGAGGGTGGTAGGTTTCCATCGTTTCAAACAATACTTGGTGACGGGTTAAACTTTCAAGGTAGCTGCTCGCTACAGAATCAATATTAGACATGGGTAATCCTCTCAAAATTAGTCTGACTAGCTACTACCAAAAAAGTGCCACTGACAACCACGTATAGTTATCACCAAAGACATCTTCGCCGTAAGTTAAAGTTGTTTCAATATTATATTCTTGCCACTTTCGGTTATTACTGATTTGTAACTCAATGGCTTGTTTATATTGCTCACTAACACCACCAAAATCGTTAACATAGCCACTCTCGTTATCTATTAAAGTAAACTTTGTACGCCAAAAAGAATCCTGTGTGGCTGCATAAGAGACCTCAAGGCTATGTATATTCGAAGGCACACCATCACCAAAATAACGTTTATCAGCAGCATAATGACCAATAACATAGCCATCATTAGTATTGCCATTTGTTGGATATATGTAATTCATATACCAAAGACTATGCATGCTA
Source organism: Pseudoalteromonas sp. SG43-6 (assembly GCF_014164365.1). Lineage (NCBI taxonomy): Bacteria > Pseudomonadati > Pseudomonadota > Gammaproteobacteria > Alteromonadales > Pseudoalteromonadaceae > Pseudoalteromonas > Pseudoalteromonas sp. SG43-6. The sequence goes on along the minus strand of NZ_JACJEZ010000027.1, from coordinate 6,154 downwards.
GTATATTCGTAGCGAAGTGACAGATCGCTAGTTAATTGAGGTAAGAACACGCCATAATTATAAACAATATTACCAAATTGGTAGTTTTTGTGTTCTTTGGTATCTTCGCCGCCATACTCAAAATAAAGCTCTGCCGGCATACCCCAATTAAAGTTCACAACACTCGTTATTGAAGCAAACTGGTCGCCAAGTTCATTATCAGGGCCCCCCGCTATTGCACCATTATCATTACCTGCAGGGTCAAAGAATGCTTTAGCTACATCGCTAAAACCAACATCACGAGGCCCACCACCAAATTGCATCATACGATTAATGCCAATTTTCCACCCATCTACAGGCTCTAAACTAATATGTGTGCCAGCTAAGCGAGGCGTGCCATCATGCAATTCATTTTGATATAATATGCCTTTTTCAACATGTTCAAGCTCGGAGTAATAAAGCTCAAAATCAAAGTTCCACCAGTTATGGGCTGGTGCCACCATCCCTAATGAAATTGATGGCGAGGTACGGGCATTAGTAGAAATAATCTGCGCTGATTGCTTAAACGGCGAAAACCAATGCTCTTTGTAACCAATATTTAACTGCAAGTCTTCGCCAGCAAAACTGACAAAACTGTTATAATTAACGAATTTATTTTGCTTCGCGCGATAATCAACTCCCACTTGCATCAAGGTATAGTCATTAGGACGCCAAATACCCTCAAAGAACACTTGCCCCCATTCATCAGAGCTCACACCACGTTGATTGGCAAGCTTGGTTGCATTGCTGCCATCAGCACGCAGCTTAACACCTACTCGAGTAATATTATCGTTGCCTTGATAAGGCTTAATTTTAGCACGTATTGCCGCGACTAAACTTGGCTGTGCATTTTGCAATTTAGTAAGCGCCGCTTCAACTTCCGTTAAGCGATAAGGCTTTGTCATCGGTGTGCCTGACGTCAAGGCAAATAACGTATCGAGCTGATGATCAAGCTGTGCATCCATGCCAATTGGTAAGTAAGCAGTTGGTGTTGCAAGTGAAGGCAATGCGCAACTCATAAAACTGGTTAATACCACGGCTTTTATCAATTTGAATTTCATAACGACTGTATTTTTCATAATGGTAATTAAATATTACCAAATTAGCTGCAACTAAACACCCAAAACTCTCTGTTCTAACGCTTTTTAACAATTTCGCATTTTGCTTAAAGGGTATCCGCGTTATCATTAGTGTTTATAATTCGAGGCTGAAAAATGGCACGCTTTTTTTATTCACTGATTCTTTATTTGCTAAGTCCTCTCATAACCTTTTATTTATATATACTTAGAGGTAAAAAGAACGCAGGTTATCGCGCGCACTTTGCTGAACGGTTTGGCTTCATTACAGTAAAAAAAACCTCACAAGAAAGTACAGTATTAAAAGGTAATCTAATAGTGATCCACTGCGCTTCAGTTGGTGAAGTACTTGCTGCAACGCCTTTGCTTAAAGAGCTACAATACCAACAGCCAAGTTATTCATTTATGATAACCTGTAACACCCCCACAGGCCGTGAACAAATACATAATAATTTTAAAGACTCGTTACAGTGCGCCTATTTACCTATTGATTACCCTTGTGCTACAGCGCGCTTTTTAAAGCGTGTTAAACCCACGTTAATATGTATTTTAGAAACCGAACTTTGGCCTAATCTTATGGCGCAGTGCAAACAACAGAATATTCCTGTACTGATACTCAATGCGCGGCTTTCAGCAAAATCGCAACAAGGTTATCAAAAAGTAGCGCCATTAACTAAGGTTATAATGCAATCAATTTCCGCTTTAGCTAGTCATAATCATGAAGACGCTAAACGCTTTATTGAGCTTGGCCTCAATGAGCAAAAAGTGCATATTACTGGCTCAATTAAATTTGATATAAAGCCAACTAGTGAGCAGTTAGACAAAGTCGATACCCTAAAAAGCCAATACAATAATCAGCGCTTTATCTGGGTTGCCGGTTCCACGCACCCTAGTGAGCATGAGCTGATATTAGCTGCTCAGCAGCAGCTGCTAAAACAGATTCCAGATGCACTGCTAGTTATTGCGCCGCGCCACCCAGAACAATTTGATAAGGTCGCCACATTGCTTGATGACTCACCATTGAGCTTTAGCCGCCGCAGTAAAAATAACTATCAAAGCGAACAAGTACTCCTTGCTGATACTTTAGGTGAATTGCAATGTTTATATGGTATGGCCAACATCAATTATATTGGCGGCAGTTTAATTGCACGTGGCGGGCATAACCCTCTCGAGTCAGCGGCATTTTCTGTCGGTGTTTTAACAGGCCCGCATACCTATAATTTCAACCATGTTTACCCTGAACTGATTGCATCAGGTGGGTGTATACAAGTAAGCGATACAAAGATGTTAGCGGAGCAACTATACGAGCTTCATCAACAACCAGCGTTTTGCCAGCAGCTAGGTCTACAGGCAGCACAATGTGTTGCTAACAACCAAGGCGCCATCGCGAAAACGATCGCCATCATTAACAAGTTTTTAGAGCCACACAATGACTGAACAAAAAAAACTAACCTTACCAGAACAACAAACCCGTTTATGGGTAGCTAATGTCATTGTTAAATATAACTTTTGCCCCTTTGCCCGTAAAGAAGTTGAAAATAATTGCATTCATTATCAAACCAGCCAAGCAACCAGCATTGATGATGCTGTGATGGAGATGATCGAACAATGTATTGAACTTGATCAACAACCGGCTCGAGAGACTACATTATTGATGTTTGAACAAGGCTTTACTGACTTTGAGGAATTTTTAGATTTAGTGGATTTAGCCAATGCGCTATTAGTTGCCCAAGGCTTTGAAGGTAAATATCAAATAGCCAACTTTCATCCTGACTATGTGTTTGCCGATAGTGATGACAATGATGCAGCAAATTACACTAACCGCGCGCCTTTTCCTACCTTACATCTAATTCGTGAGGCTAGTATGAGTGCAGCACTTGATGATTATAATGAACCTGAATCAATTCCAGATCACAACATCAATTTAGCTCGCCGAAAAGGCATCGACTTTTGGCAACAATTACTTGCTGGATGTAAAAAGCCGAGTGCTTAATCACTCAGCTTTTAGTAAAAAGGAATGTTACTTTTTAACCCATTCTCCGTTCACTTCAACAAAGTGACCCGATTGGGTTTTTTCAATCGTTTTAGCAGCTGCCAGCGCTTCTACTTGAGAAAGCGACAAGTTGTTCTTTTTAGCGAGCTTTAAATATTGTGCTTTACGTTTAGCATTAATTTCATCGACAACCACTTTTGCCTCTGCATTTTGCACCACAAGGCCTAAATAACCCGAGCTGTCCTCACCCACTAGCCCTTGATTTTTTGCATCATCTAACGAAATGGCCCAAGCCGAAAACGACAAACACACCGCACTTAATAAAGTGACAATGCTTAGTTTTTTATTTTTTACTATATTCATACTTGCTCCTTAAAATAATTCGCTGTCATCACTAAATAAACTGTCGAGTTCTCTATCAACTTTTACGCGGATTTCATGATCGACCTTAACATTTAAGTTAATTGTAATAGGTTCCTTAGCGGCCACCTCAACACGATGCGTACATGCACTGAGTAATCCCAATGCGGTTAATATTACTAACCATTTAGTCATTATTACTTCCTTTTGTTGAATACTCTTGTTCAACTTTTTGCGTAATTTCATCACTTAAGCGCAGTGCTCGTAATAGTGTGAACACGTTCTCTTCATGATTATAGTTAAAATTAACTTGCTGTGCTTGCTGTTGATTATACCCTTGCAAATTAACGCCTAAGGTCATCCAGCCGTCCGGTTTTAAGTTAACACTACTTTTAATACTCTGAATATCTAAATTTTCAAGCAAGCCAAGTATAGGTCCTAACTCTTGTTGCTGAGCCTTTACCGAATTAAAAGCTGCATTATCAGTGATAAGTAATTTAGCAGCACCTTGATTAACAAGCTGCCCACCTTTAACCTCAATACCCGCTTTTGTGAAATAAACAGGCAAGTGTCCAGCTACATTTCCAGTTAAGCTAATACCCGATTTAGCATCAAGGGTAATGACCTTGCTAGCATCTATATTGTCAAATGTAACTAATGCTTGTTGCGGCTCTTCTGTAAGGCGATATTTATCCAGCAAAAAATGCCCTCCCATAACCTTCCCTGTAAGCTCCGTAACAGCAAGTTCATTTGCCCGCACTTGCCAAAACCCTGTTAGCTGCTTCACCACAGCACCAGCTCGTAATTCATTTAGTTCAAATGTAGAAGGCACAACATTAAGCTGCCCTGAATCATAACGACCTATAAATTGAGTATTAAAATGCTTAGCAAGGTAATCTGTGTATAAACCACTTACACCGACTAGCTGTAAAGAGAGATCGGCCTGTTGCAGATTAATATCACCAGCAATACGGCCACTGACTTTACCATCTGTTAAGGTTGCAAGCGGCACAAATTGATGAAGCAGTGGATTAAGCTTAGTAACTAACTGCTCTGAAATTATCACCTCAAATGGATGAGCTGTGCTTGTTATATTATGCATTGCCACAAGCTCTATCCCCTCTACATATATATGATGAGATGCTTGCAGGGCACGACTTTGTAAACCTGTTGAGCTTATACGAATATCGTTAACTCGTAATTCTTCCGTTTGTAGCTTGGCTAACTTTGTTTCACTGGTTAAATCAAAAAACAATTCCCCTGCTGACAAACTTCCTGCAGCAGTTAGCTGATTCGTCAGCTGAGATAGTTTAATACTCCCCATATTAACATTATCAATCTGACTCGATAAGCTAGCGGTTAAGTATTGATTACTTTGTAGCTTCGCCTTAAAAGTTGCTTGGTAATTATCAATGCCAATATCATGCACTTTTAATTGCCCCAGCGCTAATTGTGCTGACAATTCGAGAGCAGGCTGTGCAGCCAATATGCTATTTATTGAAAAATGCCCTTGTGCACTAATATGCTGCGCATCAACATCGATAAAATCAGGCAGCGCAGCCACTTTTAACTGATAGTTACCATCAATATCACTGCTAACAACACTCGCGGCTATATCTAATAATGCAATATCATCACTCGAAAACGACAACGCGAATTGTGCCAATAGGGTTTCTAAAGGGTTCTTTATATCAACCGCTAACTGTTTAACATTCATGAGCAGTTGTGATCCTGCCTGCAATGTTAGCTGATCTAATGTCAATTGAGTGTCTTGCACAATTATCTTACTAGGTAAAACTAATCGCCAATTTAACGGTATTTGCCGAGTAACAAATTGCTGCTGTGCATCATCATCGATAACACCAGCCAAACTTTGTAAACACTCATTTTTGCCATTGAGTGTTGTTGCTAATTGCTGAGCATCTAGGGTTAATGTTTTTGAATTTAAGTTATAGTGACTGCTGACTTTGCCACTACTTTTAATTGTCATCGAGCAGGTATTAATGGCGTAAGTGAAATCAGCACCTAGCTGAGTATCTATATCGAGTACAATACCATCAAAAGCGAATCTATGTTGGCTAGTTAAATTAAGTCCTGCAATCGAGTTTACAGTCGCGGCCTTAACTGTAGAAAGTAGTCGCTCATCAAGCTCAATATTTCCTGCCAACTTGGTATTTTTAACGTCAACCTCAGCTTTCACATCACCAGTAACAACAAACTGATTTAACACCGGCTCATTTATGCTGATAATAAGTGGTTTTTTTAATTGAGACTGAGTGATCACTAAACGTTTTAGGTGTAACAACGGGCGAGCTTGCGGTAACGCCAAAGCAAGCTTTTTAGCCACACTAGGCTGAGTCGAAGAATCGGGAGTTACCAGTATTAAATTTGCACGGTTAACCGTGATGTTTTGAGTATTGGCCGTAATATCAGCTAATTCAAGCAACTGCCCTTGATAGCCAATACATGCTCGCTGTACATGGAGATCCAGATTGGTTGTTAACGACCAATCCAAACAATGCAGTTCAACTCCAGCTTGATGCAGTGAAGGAGCAACAAAATGCAAGGTGATCGGCATGCGAAAAATATAACCAAGTGAAAGTACACTTAGCACTAGAATTAATAACCCCCAACCTACACGCTTAAACATATTATCCTTAAAATACCTTTGACCTTTGACCTTTGACCTTTGACCTTTGACCTTTGA
>NZ_JACJEZ010000026.1:0-69936 GCF_014164365.1 Pseudoalteromonas sp. SG43-6 | reverse complement strand
ATCATCACATTGAGATAATGCTTTTTCAACCGCTTGAACTTTAAATTCTTGTGTAAATCGACGTCTCATTTTTATCTGCCTCTATTAAAAGTTAGAGGCGACAACTATCCTGACACAGGGGGTTAGCTACAGAGAGTTTATTTTAGAATTCAATGGTGCATCCCCAGAGGAAGCTATTATAAGAATTAACTCTGAAGAGCGGGTATTGGAAAGATTTTTAATAGTTTCGGAAGATGAAAAACTCGATAGTGGACTGATGCAATACGAAATTAAAGTAGTAATGGCTCAAATTGAGGAAAGACTTACAGCTAACGAAGACTTGGTTGGAGCCGAGACCTTACCTTTTGCTTATCTTTTTGGTGGTGATTTTTTATGCCTAGACTTCAAAGAAGATGCAATAAATCCTAAAGTAGTAATATGGGATCATAATGAATCTGAAGAATTATCGCCTGTTTTTTACAAAGCTTTTGATAATTTCCAAAAATTCCTTAATGCGATGTATTTCAGCTGACATATATTTACAAACTTTATGTTTGATCATTTAATTTAAAGCTCATTTATAATACTAAGGACAGCACATGAAACCTGACATTACAAACATCCCACAACAACTCGGTCAGTACCTTTATCAGCAAATTAATGAGCCGTGGCTTAAAGCACAACTCATTTTAAATTGCGAAGATGAAAACGTACTTGAATGCAAAGCCCATTATCAAACAGCAGATGACTCAAGTGAACAGCCAATTACCGTGAAAGACGAGATAGTCAATTTATTCAAACAAGTATTTGATAAAGCCACAAAGCAGCAACCCGAAAACTGGACACGCGCTATTTTTACCATTAATCGCCAAGGCCAATTTAATCTCAACTTTGAGCGTAACAATCACGATGATGACGTTATTACTGCACAAAATACGCACTAACTTAAATAAGTAAATTACTCTAATACAAAAACACTAAGGACAAAAAACATGGATGTTAAGAAAAACACCCGTAGCAAGCTAAGCCTAACCGCCTTACTTTTTTCAAGTAAATTTATCAAAAGCCCGGTTATTCGTATCGCGATCATCTTCGCCATTATTATCGCATGTTTACTAATGATCAAAGTGGCTATTATGGCCTTTTACATCACGGTATTTCTGCTTGTGACTATTTCAATCTGGGGTACATGGCAACGATTTGCTAAGCTTAAAAAGAGTAAAGCTCTAAGCTAATATTTATCATAATCATAATGAAATGGTTTCTTTTATTGTTATAAATATAACAAAACAAGGAAAAACTGGTATTTTTTGCAACTATGATTTGAACCTCATCCTTATACATACTAAAATGCCATTTGATTTATAGTTAAAGTAAATATAAAAGTCATGGAAGACTCTAGTAGAAATATAATCCTTCCTATTGTTACTCCATGATTTTTCGTTGCTAAAAGTGATATAAACAAAGATGTTTATAATGAACAATTTAATGGAGTAATTATGAAAAAATTAAGTGCGCTGGTTGCTATAGTGATGCTATCAGGTTGTTCAAGCAGCCCAAAAGTTGAACAACAGGCAGCCCCAGTTGAACAACCAGTTGTTGTCGCAGAAGAAGTTAACAGTGCAATATCATTGACTGTTATTACTTCTCCTGATGACGCCCGTATTCGCATTATGAATATAAAGCCGAAATACGAAGCTGGTATTGAACTCGATGAAGGTAAATACGACATCGAAGTTACTAAAGATGGTTACTTAACCTATAGAAAGTGGGTTACTGTTGACAAGAAAACGATCCTGACTATCGAATTAGATCAAATTGAAGCAAGCCAATCTGCGTTATAGTACCCCTGGTGGCAAGTGTATTCTTGCCATCATCACTTTGTGTTATCTTTATTAAAAATTAAGTATAGTTTACATACAAAGTTATTGTCGCATTAAAGAAATACCCGTATTCTATTGCGCTCATTAAATGGACAGTAAAGAATAAGGATATTAATTTTGGAGTCATCACAAAACTATTCTGACAGCTTAAATAAAATCTCCACACGAATACCTAACGCACTTAAAATAGTTGATAATAAAGAGCTAAAAAGCACTATTTTTTGGTTGAATCAAGTGCTTTTAGTAGTTTCAACTATCTTTGGTGTTTACCTAGCTGCGAAAAGCGGTTTAGAGCAAGTACTTAAATTTGATTCCTATAGTAAAATGGAAGATAACTATTATTTGCATACTTCATTATATGATAAAGTAAATGATAATTTAGAGAATATAAAACGCTATTCGTTACTTTTAGTACAAAGCCCACATACGAGTGAGCTTGAGTATAATAAGCCCACGTTTGAAAAATATATTTGGCATACCATGCAGTACTTGTTCACAACACTTGAAACGCCGAGTATATTTTTAACACAAATTCGTCGTTTTTATAGTTGTGCTGAGTGTGTAATTGAAGCGGCGTTAAGGCGTAAAATGTCTGCGCGCCAAGCGTCTATTGAACTAGACCAAATTGCCGATAGTATTGAGCAACAAACATTACCTCAACTAAAAACTAGTGCATTAAATTTACAACAAAACGATATTATTATCGGCTCATTAAAGGACGCTGATAATGCCAACTAAACGCTGCCCTCACTGCAAAGATCACCCTTTGGATGTTACTCATTATCAAGGTGAAGAGATAGATATCTGTCGCGAATGCGGTGGCTTATGGTTTGAAAAAAACGAAGTTAACCGGATGATTGCCGAAATCAACGAAGGTCCTATTGGTGAAAAATACGAGACTCATTTTGGTAAATCATTAGGTATTTCAAGACTAGACTGCCCTGATTGCAATAAGAACCTTGAGCGCTTTCATTTACTCGAAGATTTTCATACCGAAATTGATGTTTGCCGTCATTGTGATGGTAGTTGGATTGAAAAAAATCAATTAGAAAGCGTTGAAAACAGTCCTGAGCTCAAAACAAACCTAGACAAGCTAAACCAAAAAGTTAGTTGGAAAACTTATCTGTTTCAATTTTTAACGCAAATGCCCGTTGAATATAACCTAAAGCCAAAACAAACGCCGTGGGTTACTCGCAGTTTAATTGCACTCAATGCCATTGTTTTTGCCTTGTATTTTTTCAATGCAGAGGCATTCAGTGCAACCCTCGAATTGTTTGCAATGAATCCAAGTAAGATCTCTCAAGGCGAACATTTATGGATTGTGATTACCTGTGTATTTTTACACGGCTCAGTAATGCACCTTATTGGTAATATGTACTTTTTATACATTATTGGCGATAACCTCGAAGACGTATTAGGTCATAAAAAGTTTTTAATATGGTATATGGTATGCGGTTTGGCAGCGTCTTTTGCTAGCTTTATCGTTGATCCCACCTCGATTATTCCAAGTGTCGGGGCTAGCGGCGCAATTGCAGGGCTATTTGGTATGTACTTAATGTGGTTTAGGCACGCCAGCCTTACTTTTATGTTTATCATTTATCAAAAGAAATTATCTGCAGTGTGGTTTTTTGTAATTTGGTTAGGGATCAATATTTATGGCATGATTGCAGCACCTGATGGTATCGATTATGGCGCTCATATCGGTGGCTTTATCGCAGGGTTATTGATCGGCTTTGCTCTTAAAGCAAAAATCACTGCACAAAATCCTATGATTGAATTATTAAATCAACCTGAAGCACAGCTAAAACGCTAATTTAACGCGCTTAAACCTTTCCTATCGGTACTGATGGGAAGGTTTTCATTTATTACATATCACTCACTACTTTATGAATAATGGCTTGGCATTGAGCTACGTTCATAAATTTTGGTACTGGATAGTCCCAGTTAGCCTCTACAATTGCAGCATCAGCAAGCTTTGGTATATCAGCTACTTTTAGCTCTTTTAAATGATGAGGGATCGCTAGATCAATAAGTAACTGCTCTAAGGTGTTTAATAGTATTGCTGCTTTTTCTGTTGGTTTTTGGTGTGATTGTGTTAATTGGCAATGATCAGCAATAGCCGCCAGCTTTTTATCTATACTGGAACCATAAAATTTCAGCACATGCATCAATACCACACTATTTGCTAAACCGTGAGCTGTGCCGTATTGCGCGCCAAATTGATGCGCTATAGCATGCACATAACCTACAGATGTTCGGGTAAACGCTTGCCCTGCATAAAATGAAGCGAGTAACATATTTTCCCGTGCAACTAAGTCATTACCATTTTTATACGCTGTTAATAAATTTTGTAAAATAAGTTCGATTGCCCGCAATGACTTGTCATCACTAAAAGCAAGGCCATTAGTGCCTATGTATGCCTCAAGTGCATGCGTGAGTGCATCGATACCTGTAGCTGCGGTAATAAAATCAGGCACCGTTTGTGTTAGCTCAGCAATTAAAACTGCATCACTTGGTACAAGAGCAAAGTCAGTGGCGGCATATTTTGTTTGCATTTGCGGATCGTTTACCACCGCAGCAACTGTAGTCTCTGAGCCAGTACCTGCGGTTGTTGGAATGGCACATAACGGGGGCAGTTTTTTCAGTACTTTAAACAAGCCTTTTAACTGCTTAATTGATTTATTAGGTCTTACTGCACGTGCGCCAATTAATTTGGCACAGTCAATTACTGAGCCGCCACCAACGGCGATAATACTATGACATGTGTATTGCTGATAAAGTGCTAAACCACTTTCAACATTGCTAATCGTTGGATTAGCATCAACGTCACTAAACAGCTGCCAAGAGATTGCCTGCTCATCCAGCAAAGCTAAAATGGGAGCAACAACGCCTAAATTTTTTAACGTATTGTCAGTTACAACTAACACAGGTTTATTAGGATTAAGTAATGCAAGCCATTGCTTAAACCCGCTATAACCTTGATACAAACGCGGAGCAGGAATACCAATAAAAATAACAATACATTTTAAAATAAAATGATAGCAGCGATATAAAAAATACATAAAATCGGACTTTTGTTATTTTTAGGTTACCTGATAGTGCATCAATTTAAAGCAATTGCCAATAATAGGCAGCCCCTAATACAGAAGTATTTATAATGATAGTGAGCCAAAGTAACGCAATAAAAGTACGTTTTTGTGATTTATGTCTTAACCATTGCTGAGCGATCAGTGCTCCCGGCCAACCACAAATTAATGCTAAAATATGTAAACTACGTTCCGGCACTCTAATAGGCCGATCTGTTGACTCTATCGCCAAACGCTTATCCCATTTATAAACTAAAAATGTAATACTGCTCATAGTACAGTAAACACTGGCAACCAAATATGGCCAATAATCAAGCAGCCCACCAATCACTAATACAACTAGAAAACTAACAGAAAAAAGCAATAATGTTTTTTTAATCAACGGACTCTCGCCTATACTACAATTTGAAAAACTAATAATGATAGGCACAATTATGTCATACCTAAAAACACTTTTACTATCTTTTTGCTTTATCTACGCTGGTACTATTAGTGCACAAACGATTGACTTAGCACCAGAGCTTGAAGTATTTAAACCTTACCTCGGCACATGGCAAGCTGATTTCAATGTTGCCGATAATAAGCCAAAGATTCAGGATGTAGGTCGCTGGGAGCGAGCCCTCAATGGGAAAGCAATTCGTACCCTTCATTCCATTAATGAAGGTGAATATGGCGGCGAATCAATGATATTTTGGGATAGCAAAAAGCAGTCATTAGTTTTTTATTATTTCACCACCGCAGGGTTTTACACACAAGGCACCATGAAAGTATTGAGCCCTACGCAATTTGTAGCATACGAAACCGTAACAGGTTCAAAAGAAGGCATCACAAAAGTAAAATCAACCAGTAATTTTAAAGATGAGCAGTTTGTTGTCTCTACCTCTTATTTAAAAAAAGGCGAATGGACAAAACCTGAAAAACGTATTTACATTCGCAGTAACAAACAGGTTATTTTTAAATAGTAACGGCATAACAGTAATCGAGTGAATCAATTGGCTGGACTGATGACTTACCATATAAAAAGACATAACTAATTTAAAAGAGGTAGCCCGTTGAAATGCTTTTGCCGCTGTTTGGTTTTGTATTATTTTCTACAGCTAGATTAGAGTTGATCTAGTTTAGAATTGATAATGTAACTCAAACTAACCACGCCGAAGTGGCGTTGCTAGTTTGAGCGAACGGTTAAGTTATACCGATTTTATACAAAACCAATTTAATCGTATTGAAGGTATTATGTTTTCAATTTATTCAGTTCATCGTCTTGCTGTGCAACGAGCTGATTGAGCATTTGACTACCATCGCCGGCTTGAGTTGATAAATCAGCAAGTTGTGATGCGGCATCAGATATCCGCGTTAAATTACGATTAATTTCTTCGGTTACAGAGCTTTGCTCCTCAGCAGCCGTCGCTATTTGGGTGATCTGATTAGTGATCTCTTCCACTTTAATTACCACACTGTGCAAAGCATCAAAGGCAACGGTGGTTTCATCAACCGCGGTTTGTGCTCGCACAACCCCTTTTTCAATCACTGTTGAGGCATTACCCACTTCAAGCTGTAAGTTGTCAATTAAGCCACTAATGTCATCTGTTGACGCACGAGTTTTAGATGCCAGAGCACGTACTTCATCGGCTACGACAGCAAAGCCTCGCCCCTGTTCACCAGCGCGAGCTGCCTCAATCGCAGCATTAAGTGCGAGTAAATTAGTTTGCTCTGAAATAGTGCGGATCACATCTAAAATTTGTGTAATATCGTTACTACGCGCCGCCACCTTGGCTACGGCTTGATTGGCTTGCTTTATTTCTTCAGACATCGTTTTCACTTGTGATACCGCAGACGATAAACTCGCTTCGCTACTGACCACTAATGAATTGATTTCATCTGCCTGTTGCGCTGATTGCTCTGAAGCACGGGCAACTTCAAGGGCGGTGGCACTCATTTCATTCATTGCCGTTACTACACTTTCAATTTCTTGAAACTGAGCTTGCACATTTTGCTTAGTATCAACGGCTACATGTGCGGCAATTTGCGCCTGCTCTTTAGTCTGCCCTGATACATCTTTAAGTTGCGCAATTAAATCACGTAATTTTTCCAAAAATGCATTAAACCCAACAGCGAGCGCTATTAACTCAGCATGAGTGTCAACCGTTAACGTTTGTGTTAAATCCCCATCCGCGCTGGCTAAATTATCAACCCGTAGCTGAATTTGTTGCAGCGGTGCAACGATGCTTTTGACAACTAAAGTCATAATAATAAAGGCAGCGCCAGCAATCACTAAGCCTGATATTAAAATTAGCCCACCTAGTGTATTGGCATTTTCTTGCATACTCGCGCTGAGCTGCTGTGGCCCTTGCAGTGCAAGCTCTGCTGGTACTTCAACTAATAAAGTCCACTGGCGACCAGCAAGTTTAATATCTATTGGGTAATTGACTAAGTATTCATTTTCACCCTTTTGTACTCCAGAGCGTTCTTTCAAACTAGTATAATTTTTTAACACCGAGGCTGAGACGGCTTCTTTTAGCGGACGGCCAAGTTTGTCTTTGTTATGACTACTACCCACAATTAAATCCATCGAACTTAATAGGGTAACTCGCGCCTGACCATTATATAATTCTTTTGATAACTGCTCGGTCATGGTTTGAAAAACTGGCAGTGTAATATCAACACCACTGAGGCCAATAAACTTACCGTCGCGAAGTATTGGCACAGTCAAAGAAGTCATCATTTCAGAATTGCCGGGAGATATTTCGTACAGATAGGGTTCCATTATGCACGGCTTTTTAGTGTCTTTAGCACATAAGTACCACTCAGCTTCACGTTGGCCAAATTCGTTTAAGGTCGTAACGTATTTTTCTGCTGCATCTTCAACAACTTGCTGTTCAATCACACCTTCACGGCTGCGAGTGAAGTAAATCTCTAAGGTGCCTTGGCCTGCGACTGAATGATCATAGCCATTTTTATACTGTTGATCGTCCCCATCAAAACCATTAGCTTCAAATTGCGAGTAGATTGAAGAAAGTATTGAATTACCTTCTATAATAGAGCTATTAAGCTGTACCACTGAATCACGCGTTAAAGCATCTTTAGCTGATTCATTACCAAGTATTGCTGCGAGTGAAAAAGGCACTCGATACGCTTCGTTGATAAATCCTGCGATTTTTTCACCGTACACAGCAGCATTGCTGGTGAGCTTTTCTTCTACCTCAGTAACTATCAATTTTTCAGCTTGTGCTGATAACACTTTATTGCTGCTTGATAATTGCCACCAAAGCACACTCGATAGCACTACAACGGTGATAAAAATACTACCTAAAGTAAGCCATAGTAACTTTTTCGCCAACGCTAATTGCCGCATTCCACTTATCCTTTAATTAAAACTACGTTTACATTCTAGTTCAATTATTCATAAGTTAATCTATTTTGTTGAAAAAAACATACTAACGCTGCGCTAATACTATTTAATTTTACCAGTAGCTAAAAAGTTTTCGCGATAACAAAACCAATTTAGACATCGAGTTGATCATTGCTGAACTATTTGTGTAAACGCTTGGCAATGACTTTGCACTCTATAAATAGTCTTAATATGGCAAAATAAAAATGGGGGATGTTGGTTGTCGGGTAGCACAAACTGAGGATTGAATATTAAGTACGAATTATCACAATAACGCGTCTTGGTTATAAATGGCGTTCTAAAAAGCTCATAGTTATAAACTATGAGCCACAAAAAAGGCGCATTTAAAATAAAAATGCGCCTTTAAAAATATAAATTATTCAAATTTACAATAAGTTAGATAACCGACAATTCAATTGCGATATTACCACGAGTAGCATTTGAATATGGGCAAACTTCGTGTGCTTTAGCCACTAACGCTTCTGCGGTGTCTTTATCTACATCACCGACAAAAACAGCTAATTTTACAGCGATACCGAAACCACCTTCGATTGGACCAATCGATACTTCTGAATCAATGCGGGTATCAGCAGGTAACTTAACTTTAGCTTGGCCTGCGACTAATTTTAATGCACCAATAAAACACGCTGCATAACCCGCTGCAAACAACTGCTCAGGGTTAGTACCTTGACCATCATCGCCACCTAACCCTTTTGGAGTTGAAAGTGCCACATCTAAACGGCCATCGTCTGATTTTGCAGTGCCCTCGCGGCCACCCGTTGCAGTTGCTTTAGCTGTGTAAGCGACTTGTAGTAATTCTTTCATAATGTTTTCCTTATTTAAGGTTGGGACTAAATTTATTTTGCATGCAAAATAATAAAGTAGTTTATTGAGCATTGCAAATATTTTGCATGCAAATTAAAATGCAGTGTCATCATTCGAGAGCTACTATGAAATATCCACAATTGAAATTAGATAATCAAATTTGTCATCGTCTGTATATGGCCTCCAATTCAGTGGTACGCGCCTATCGAGATGCACTAAACGAACTTGAACTGACCTATCCACAGTATGTGGTGATGATGGCGCTCTGGGAAGAAGATGAGATCAGTATTGCACAGCTGCTGGAGAAAACCGCAATTGATGGCGGCGCCATGACACAAATTTTGAAAAAAATGACCGATAAAAGCTTATTAGCCGTGGTTAAAGATGAAACAGATAAACGTAAGCGAGTCGTAAAGTTACACAAACATGGCATACAGCTGCAACAACAAGCAGCGAACATCCCTGAGCAAATTCGTTGCCGTTTTCCATCTATTACACAGCAAGAAGCCACACAACTAATTACTTTACTTGATAAACTCAATACTGACTTAAGTTAATTATCAAAAATTTTGAGAGAGATTCGTGTATACATACCCCACTCTTTTTCTATTATAAAACTGCGTTATAGTGGGTGCAGCAAAACAATTTAACGGAGCAACTCATGAAAGCCATTGGATACCAAACAGCAACCAAAACACTTAGTAATCATTCTTTCGAAGCCATCGAGTTACCTATTCCAACAGCATCCGGTCACGATTTATTGGTCGAAGTAAAAGCAATTTCAGTTAATCCTGTCGATTCGAAGATCCGCGCAAATGTTAGCCCTGAACAAGGTCATAAAGTCATTGGTTGGGACGCTGTTGGGATCGTAAAAGCTGTTGGTGATAAAGTAAGTTTATTTAATCTGGGCGATCGGGTTTATTACGCCGGTGATTTAACGCGCTCAGGCAGTAATGCTGAATTTCAACTAGTTGATGAACGTATTGTTGGCCGTGCGCCTATTACCTTGAACGATGCCCAAGCTGCTGCGTTACCGCTAACCAGTATTACAGCCTGGGAATTACTGTTTGATCGTTTGCAAATATCACGTTCCAACAATGCAAAACCAGCTTCATTATTAGTTATTGGTGCCGCAGGCGGTGTTGGCTCAATTTTAGTGCAGTTGGCTAAACAGCTAACCAACTTAACGGTGATAGGCACAGCATCACGCGTAGATAGTGTTAGCTGGTTAAATGCGCTAGGTGTTGATCAAGTGCTTGATCACTCACAAAGCTTAGATACACAACGAACAGAGCATAATCTTGCCGAATTTGATTATGTCGTTAGCCTCACTCATACCGATCAACATCTTGATGAAATTATTAAAGTGATCAAACCACAAGGTAAATTAGCTTTAATAGACGACCCAGCAAGTTTTGATATTTTAAAACTCAAGCGCAAAAGTATCTCGCTACATTGGGAGTTTATGTATACTCGTTCAATGTTCCAAACTGACGATATGATAGCGCAACATCAGTTACTTACTGAATTAGCAGAGCTAGTTGATAACGGCATCATTAAAACTACCTTAGGCCAACATTTAGGAAAAATTAATATAGAAAACCTGCTCAAAGCGCACGCAATATTAGAATCTCATCAATCTCGCGGTAAGCTGGTACTTGAAGGGTTTTAAACTTACTTAATATTATTGCGCGCTCATCTGAACGCGCAAATAATTCCCCTTCTGCTCCAGCAAAGTGCAAAGCCATCATTATTTTTCACTACATTAGTGCTTATACTCAATCATACAACAACGAAAAAACCTTAAGCTATTGATTTGTTTTAACTAAAAATAATTATTAAGACTGGCACAGATCTTCCTTACAAAAGAGTAACTCACTAATCTGAGTTTTACCTTCATTTACCTCGTCTACAGGGAGCGAGCTATGACTAATATTTATCATATGTTGTATTTACTATGGCGCTTAGATATAAGCATTTGGCATATTCACCATGCTAATGATCCACATACCACCGCAGAAAAGGAGCGTGAATATGTTAAGTAACTACCCGCACTTAGATGAAGCGCTTAAAAAGTTGTCGGTGCATCAATTAACAATTAGCCAAGCCTCTGAGCACTATGATTTACCCAAACGAGTGATCTATAAAGCACTGCGTCAACAACAAGCAAAAATAGCACAGCAAAAAAGCTATCTACTCGCAGCACAAAAACGTTTGCAACAAAACTTGCAGAGCGTAGAACTAGAATTAGCTAATTTTAATTAACCTACTACAGATTATTTTCTGTATAGTTTAAATACACTAAAATTAGTAAAATTGCAGGATAACTATGACAGCTGTAGAAGTTAATTTTGATGGCCTTGTAGGCCCGACTCATAACTACGCGGGATTATCATACGGTAACGTAGCATCATTAAATAATGCGGCCAGTTACTCCAATCCAAAAGAGGCGGTACTGCAAGGCTTAGCGAAAATGAAAGCTATGCATGACTTGGGGCTAACTCAAGGAGTATTTGCCCCACATGCTCGCCCTGATATAAATGTATTGCGTCGTTTAGGATTTACAGGCACTGCTGAACAAGTGATCAGTAAAGCGTTTAAAGCTGATCCTGTTTTAGTTCGCGCATGTTATTCAGCATCATCAATGTGGACTGCCAATGCCGGCACTGTATCACCATCAGCCGACACACTTGATGGCAAAGTTCACTTTACTGCTGCTAATTTGAATAACAAATTTCATCGCTCCCTTGAGCCTCAAACAACAACACGATTACTTAAAGCCATGTTTAATAACGAAGGCTACTTTAGTCATCATACCCATTTGCCAGATCAAGGTTTTTTTGGTGATGAGGGCGCGGCTAACCATACTCGCTTAGGCGACGAGCATGGTGTTCAAGGTTTGGAGCTGTTTGTATATGGTGCCAGCGCATTTAACAGCGCACTGCCTAAGCCAGTTAAATTTCCTGCAAGGCAGACACTTGAAGCATCCCAAGCAATATGCCGACTACATCAGCTAAAACCATCTAGCCAATTAATGATTCAACAAAACCCTGAGGTGATTGATCAAGGGGTGTTCCATAATGACGTAATCGCGGTGGGTAACGCCAATGTATTACTCTGTCACGAGCAAGCTTTCTTAAATCAGCCTCTCGCCCTACAACAAATAAAAGATGCATATATTGGCGACAAAACACTGCATATTATTGAGGTGCCAACAGCCAAAGTAAGCGTGCAAGATGCTGTAACTAGCTATTTATTTAATAGCCAACTGGTTAGTTTAAACAATGGCAAAATGTTACTAGTTGCTCCACAAGAATGTAAAAACAATCAGGCAGTTAACAGTTATATTGAAGAAATGATCCTTGCAGACAATCCAATTGATCAAGTGCAATTTTTTGATTTAAAACAAAGCATGCAAAATGGTGGTGGCCCTGCTTGCTTACGTTTACGTGTAGCGCTAAATCAGCAAGAACTCGCGGCAGTCAATCCTGCGGTTATTTTAAACGATAGTAAGTACCAACAACTATGTGATTGGGCAAATAAGCACTATCGTGACAAACTTAGCAATGATGATTTTGCAGATCCAAACTTGTTACGTGAAAGCTGGCAAGCGCTGGATGAATTAACTCAACATCTGCACCTAGGCTCTGTGTATCCATTTCAATTAGAAGGATAAACCATGCAAGATACAAGCGTTGTAGATACGCAAATACATAAAATCAGTTCACTAGCGGGATATCAGCAATCGCTAAATCATTTACTGGTTGATAGCGTTAACAATGGTGCATCGATTGGTTTTATCGCGCCATTGACGCGCGCACAAGCAGATCACTACTGGCACAGTATTGAATGCGATTTATTAAATGATAGCCGCGAATTATTTGTTATCACCGAAGGATCTGAGGTAATTGGTGCAGTGCAATTATCGCTGTGTCAAAAAGCTAATGGCGTTCACCGCGGTGAGGTTGAAAAGCTAATGGTACATAGCCAATACCAAGGCCAAGGATTTGCAAAACAACTTATGCATACCCTTGAAAAAAGTGCGCTGCAGCAACAATTAAAGCTACTGGTACTGGATACCCGCTTAGGCGATATTGCCTCACTTTTATATGAAAAATTAGGCTATATAGAAGCCGGTGAAATACCACAGTTTGCCCTTAGTTCATCGGGCGAATTACAAAGTACTGTGCTGTTTTATAAATTACTTTACGCACCTCTTAGCCACTAAAATAACATTTAAATAACAAGTTCAAGTTCGGTTAAGCTGGCTACCCTATACTCACGGTTGTTTTGAAAATAATTAATGGGGTAGTTATGAACATTAGGTTAACCGCTTTAACAACTGCAATTTTATTAGCTCTTACCGCATGTGGCTCATCTAATGATGATTCACCAACGACACCAGAGCCGCAAAAATCAACCTTTAGCTTGGGTGTTTCAGATGCACCAATCACTGGCTTAAAACAAGTAAACGTGGTTTTTGATCGAATCACCTTAAAATCACAAGGCGGTGAAGAATATAGCTTTGCCACCGTTGACAGTAATGATTCAACAAAACCGCAAATGGTTAACTTACTTGACTACACTGGCGATGACATTTTCTCGTTATTAGACGACGAAGATGTACCTGCTGGCGAATATTCATGGATCCGTGCTGATGTGGTCAATGGCGACACAAACGACCTTGCAACCACTTCGCACGTTGTCTATGAAGATGGCAGCATTGCACCACTGGTTGTCAAACGTAAAGGCAATGACGGTGTTGGCGAAATCCAACTAGACGGTTTTACTTTAAATCAAACAGACAATGAGTTTGTACTTGAATTTGATTTGAAAAAGTCTCTTGTTGATCCACAAAATAGTGAAGAAATATTTTTAAAACCACG
Source organism: Pseudoalteromonas sp. SG43-6 (assembly GCF_014164365.1). NCBI lineage: Bacteria > Pseudomonadati > Pseudomonadota > Gammaproteobacteria > Alteromonadales > Pseudoalteromonadaceae > Pseudoalteromonas > Pseudoalteromonas sp. SG43-6. Next base: position 55,889 of record NZ_JACJEZ010000026.1, on the reverse strand, counting down.
CGGTGTGCGTTTAGAAAATCTATCTGAATCACAAGACATTGAAGGCACAGTAAGTGATGCGCTTATCGCCAACTGTGAAACAGATAACATCGCCCTTGCCGCTGAAGATGGCTCATTTGGTCATGCGGTCTATCTTTATAGCAGTGATGTAGCAGCACCACTTGATAATTATGAAGTGAACGAGGATGAAACACCAGCTGATGCGCCATTGGCAACAGCTAATGTGGTATTTGATAGCGACGACAACCAATATGAGTTTGAGCTTGCTTTCATAACCCCTGGTGACTATCAATTAGCTTACACCTGCGCGGCACACATTGATGACGCTGAACTACAAGACGAAGTATTTACGCTTTATCAAGTTAAACCCGTTACGGTAACCGCTAGCGATGACCTTGATGTGACTTTCACTATCAGTCAATAATAGTTAGCCACTATAAAATTTGGCCGTGTAAATCATGCCGTTCAGTGAAAATTAATTGCTCCGCTGAAAAGCCTTAATACCAACAAAAAAAACCAGTCAGTGTTAACTGACTGGCTTTTTTACATTCCTTGGTAGCAAGCATCTACTCTCAAGGAATAAAATAGGTGGTAATTTCAGAGCTTGCTCACTCCTCGTTATTTATACATCCTTGTTAACGGTTATTGCCGATGCCATCGACTCCGATATATGTAACGTACGCTGCGGAAATGGAATTGTCAGTCCTGCTTGCTCAATAGACTCTTTTACGCGTTTATTAAGATCCCAGACTGTTTGCCAATAATCACCGTTAACTGTCCACGCACGTAATTGAATATTCACTGAGCTTTCAGCTATCGATGTCACCATCACCTTAGGTGCTGGATCCGCTAATAATCGGCTTTCTGATGCGGCTATTTCTTTAAGTACATTTAAGCCATCATCTATTGAGTCAGCAAACGAAATACCTACTACAATATCCATGCGTCTTTTACCATTGCGAGTGAAGTTTTTAATATTGCCACCCCACACTTTGCCATTTGGCGAAGCGATATACAGGCCATCATTGGTTTTAAAAATAGTTGTAAAGAGGTTAATTTCACTCACAGTACCCGTTGTGCCACTGGCATCAACAAAGTCACCAACTTTAAATGGCCTAAGTATTAATAACATAATACCTGCGGCAATATTACTGAGGGTATTCTTTAACGCAAGGCCAATCGCAAGGCCAGCCGCCCCCATAAGTGCTATTAAACTGGCTGTATTAACACCAAAAATATCTAAAATAAACAACCCTGCAATGATATACACCAAGTAGCCCAGCACACTCGATAAAATTGGTAGTAAGGTTTTATCCATTTTCTTAAGAGGCGACTTAGAGTTTTGGATCGCTCTTTTAACAGAGCGCGCAATTAGAGCACCAGCTATAACAATAGCCAACGCTAGAATCAGTTTATAACCTAGAGTCATTATGGTTTCTGAATGATTTTGCCAAAACACTAATAACTTATCTTTCACTGTTTATTTCCACTAAGTAATTGCTGCAATTGAGCAAGGTTTAACATAGCTTACACAAGGTTAAAACCACATTGTTATAAGCCAATAAGTGTGAGCTGCTATAACCATTTGCGATTTGTAGCCTGCTAAAAATAAGCTGGCCTCAAAGCGAAACCGCGCGATTATATAGCATAATAAATATAAACCTAACTTTTTATTTTAATCTTTAAAAACAATTAAAAATCATATAGTTAAATCAAGCCAGCAAGTTGGTGTAATAAGCATTCAATGGAGGTTAATCCTTCATTGTTACCATCACCACTAAGAGTATCAAACCTAGTCTCAGATTTAATCGAGGAGCAAGTCATGAGTAAAGAAAAAGTTGTACTTATTACAGGCGCTTCCAGTGGTATTGGTGAAGCAACAGCAAAAACCTTAGTCGCAAACGGTCATAAAGTAATTTTGACCGCTCGCAGTGAAGACACACTTAATGCGCTGGTTGAAGAGTTCGGGGCTGATAACGCATTAGCAGTTTGCGCAGATGCCACTGATTTTTCATCGCTTGAAAACGTAGTTAATACAGGTATAAAACACTTTGGCCGCCTTGATGTTGCATTTGCCAATGCCGGTATGGGTGTTCAAACGCCAGGTGTTGAAGAGGGCGATCCTGAGCAATGGCAAACAATGATTGATATTAATATCAATGCACTGCTTTACACCGCAAAACTCACTCTGCCACACCTAAGAAAAACCACAGGACACTTTATTTTAACCAGCTCAGCCGCAGGACGGATTTCCCTTAAAGGCTCTGTTTATGGCGCAACAAAATGGTTTGCTTACGGTTTTGGACAAAACTTAGCTGAAGAAATGAAGCCATGGCAAGGACGCTGCACCACTATTGCCCCAGGCATGGTCAATACGCCTTTTTTTGATGAAGCAAAACCCGACAAACTCGACCCAAATGATGTAGCCGAGGCGGTACTATTTGCTATAGAGGCAAACCCACGTTGCAATGTACGAGAGTTATTTTTGATGCCGAGTAATTAACGGACTCGACAGTAATAAATGCCCTTAACAGGGCATTTAATTTGATCCAAGCAGTAAATTAATTACTGCAACTTAAACGCGCCTGTTTTAATCGGTTAATTGATGCGATAACTTGCGCAATCGTACCATGATTGATCTCGATAACTTGCGACTCACTTAACGCATCTTTATTTTGCAGAGCATCAATAATTAAGCTGTACTTGTTTTTATACCTAAGTGGATTCATCTAGGCTGATTGCCGATAGTGATCAACAGCAAAACTAAATAAAACTTTGATCATAAAAAATAGACTCACCATCAAAAACCACGTTGGCAGCGATAAGTAAATCAACAAAAAGATGCCATAACACATTAAGTTTGCAGCAATAAAACCCTGTATTAATTTACCATGTAACGCATTAACAACAGATGCTGCCACTATCGTATATGCCCATATAAGCAGTGCAGTATCTAGTGGCTGTGAAAGTAACCACGCAATCACTATTATATGAACGTGAATGGCAATAAAAATCAGCCTATTTTTAGGACGCTTTGTGTAAAACTCATTGGTACCAAGAGTGAAATTAGCAATACATCCTGCTAATACGTCAGCAATTAATATAAAAGCTAAGATTGCTCGCCAATTATCGAGTTTAATCTCCGCAACCGAATAAATAACCCAACTGCCGACTAAAGCAAACAAAATAGTACCGGTGATCTCTAAAATCGATTGTTTTTCGCCAAACACTTCATGCAAAAATTCAGGGGTTTTAAAATACTTCATTGTTAAACATTTCCTTATTTAAATTAAATTTTTGAACAACGACTTTCCATGTTTTTAACTATGCAAGTAGGTGACAAGATAAGCACCACTAGCAGCCAACGAAATAACATTATCTATATAGACACGCCATTAATTAAAAAAACACCGTAAAGGTAGCTGGATATGCTCAGGGATCTGATCAGAGATCACATACTTTTTTGCATCAACTGTGACTTCAAATAAAAGATACTCTGAATTTCTGCCAATATAACGCTCACCTATATTTGGCGTTATCTTATATATATTTCCGGTAAGAGTAAGCTGACTAGAGGCTGATATCTTTTCAAACCCGCCGTAAGGGCTGAGATGACCCTCTACGTTGTGATCTTTTAAGTAGTCGTTTCGAGGATGGCCAACCCATATAGGTTCGACACGAATTTCACTACTTTGAAATAATTTATTTGCTTGATAATGAATGGGCTCAAAGCACTGCTTCTCTATTTTAATATCACTGCAACCACTGATAGATATCACAGCAAGTATTGTAATATACTCAATGTATTGCATATCAACGTATTCCTTTACATACACTTGGATCTAGCTATTGGCAGCACTGCAATGCTAGCATTTTTATAACCCACATTTGGGTAAGTTATTTGCTTGAGTAACGAAAGTATTTTTATGTAGCAATAAGTCTAGCATTGATGAATTAATAATCTAATAAATACAACGAGTCTCTCGGTATAGCATTTGATTATTCTCTGTATAGCCACTTTTTATTATACGAGTCTAGATGCTACTATCTGATAACTATAGACATTAAAACAACCATTACAGGGCTTAAAAATGGTATTGCGTTCTCTTAAATCTCTGCTTTTTATTCCATCACTGATCGCTACTATTTTTATTCTACAAGCTTGCTCCGAGCCATCCCAAAATACCATTGCTGATGTAACTGGCGGCAAAATTCAAGGTACTGATTCGGGTAAAGTGATTTCTTTTAAAGGGATCCCTTTTGCTGCTCCGCCGATAAATGATAAGCGCTGGCGCGCACCGCAACCAGTAACTCACTGGCAAGGTGTAAAAAGTACTACCGAATTCGCAGCAGATTGCATGCAAAAACCATTTGCTGGCGATGCTGCACCACTGGGAACCCCACCAGCTGAAGATTGTTTATATTTGAATGTGTTTAAGCCTGCAAAACAGAGTAAACAGCCTTACCCAGTAGTGGTGTGGATTTATGGGGGTGGCTTTGTCAATGGCGGTTCATCTCCTGGTGTGTATTCCGGTGAAAGTTTTGCAAAGCAAGGTGTGGTGTTTGTCAGCTTTAATTATCGACTTGGCCGGTTTGGTTTTTTTGCTCATCCAGCACTGAGTAGCTTTGAAAATGATGCTCTTGGCAATTATGCCTTCATGGATCAAATTGCAGCATTAAACTGGGTCAAAAGTAACATCAGCCAATTTGGTGGTGATCCTCAGCAAGTCACACTGATGGGCGAATCTGCGGGCGGTAAGTCGGTGCATGCAATGATGCAAACCTCTGCTGCACAAGGATTATTCAATAAAGCTATTATTATGTCTGGTGGTGGTAGAGAGCTTTTTAATCAACTGCCACTAACCAGTGATAATAAAAATATCCTATCAGCTGAGCAAGTGGGAGTTAACTTTGCAGCTCAGCACGGTATAACAGGCGATAATAAAGCAGCATTAAACGCACTGCGTGCGCTAAGCGCCGAGCAGCTTGTTGATGGCCTTAACTTAGCAAATATGACCCCTTCCCCAGAAGCGCCCACCTATGTAGGCGGGCCCATTTTAGACGGTATATTAGTTAGTTCATCGACCGAAGAAGCATTCAACGAAGGTAACTTTAGCCATGTTCCCACTATGGTTGGCACCACAGATAAAGATATTGGCTTTGCAATTTACAGCACAAAGGAAGCATTATTTAAAAGTTTTGGCTCACGCGCTGAGCAAGCCCAACAAGCTTATGACAGTAAAGGCAACACAGATCTCGCAATACTTAATTATGAAACTGGTCAAGACCTCTTAATGCAAGAACCTGCTCGTTTTGTTGCTCAACAAGTGAGTAAATTTTCACAGCCCGCGTTTATTTACCGATTTGGCTATGTAGCACAAACAGTTACTGCACAAGGCGCAGCGCACGCGACTGAAATACCTTACTTTTTCAATACAGTAACAACTAAGTATGGCCATATTACCACCGAGCAAGACAAACAAACGGCTAAAACAATGCATCGTTACGTTACTAATTTTATTAAATACGGCACACCCAATGGGCCGGGGTTATCTGCTTGGCGCGCATTTAAAGAAGATGAGCGCTATATCCTACAACTGAATAAACAAGGTACTGCGACTTTTTCACCAGATCCTCTTGAAGCTCGTCTTGATGTAACACAAGCTAAAGCCTCAATAAAATAGTGTTGAAGTAACTCAGCTTGCTATTAAGTCATTTAGGTGAATATCTAAGACATTATTTTAAATAGCAGCTCTCTTACTGTGGCAGGTTCAAATGGCTTGTCACATATGGCATCTACACCAGCTTGAGCAATATTAGCTAAATGAGTGTCGTTTGCCTCAGAACTCACCATCAAAATAGGAATATGCGAGTAAGCATTCGAGCTTCTTACGGTCTCCGTTAGCTCTTTGCCATCCATTTCTGGCATATTGTAATCAGTAACAATTAAATCAAATGATTGACTATTAAGGTGTTCAATCGCCTGTTTGCCATTTTCGGCTTCTACAGGCGTCGGTATTCCCATTCCAGCCAAGACCCTAATAATATGCTTACGAGCAAAACGACTGTCATCAACCACAAGTACACGCAATAGCGTTACATCAAAATGCTCTAACTCAACTTCTTCTTCAGTGATGATATCTAAGGTTGCCTTTAACGCACGCGTAATTGCCTCAGCGCTAAATGGCTTTGGTAAAATAGCTAATACCCCTGACTGCCTTAACTGTTCAAGATAGGTTTTATTGCGCTCTGTTGATACCAGCATAAAAGCTTGATGCTCAATACCAGGGGTTACTCTGATTTTTTGCAATAAAGAGTCAGCGCTACCGTCAGAAAAATACATGCTGCTAATAACCAAATCCGGCTGATAATTCTCCAGCATTGTTAACGTTTTCGCTTGAGAAGTGGCAGTTTCAATTTGTGACACACCGCATTGAGTAAGTGACTTTATAATAAGCTTTTGCTGAACATCTGAAGGCTCTACTAATAATATTGATAAGTTGGCTATTGCTGTTAAATCTTTCATTTAAATCTCTTCAGTGTTGCTATGTTTAGTTACGTTGAATATAGTCTAATGCAGTCATTTTATGATAACTCACATTACTATACATAACATGCGCAGGTTCTGGATCAACGATTTCGATTGGGATATCGTAATTGCGTGCCACTTCTAGCGCCATTTGGGTAATATTAACGCTAAACGAAGTGCCAATAAAAACGATTTTATCGGCATCAAGCATCCGCTGTTGTGCTTCGCTAATACGATAAAGTTCAGTGTAGTATTCATCAAATAACAACACAAAAGGCTTTAAAGATTGATCCACCACTGGCTGCTGGTTTTCAATGTTAAACAGCTCAAGCAGTGACTCATGTAAGCGGCTTTCGTCTACATTATCCCACGGTGTCGTATGCGCTTTCACATCATCGCCTTGATGATGAAACAAAGTCATTTGATCAAGCCGGCCATGAATGGCGATATAGTTTTTATTGCCTGCTTTGCCATCTAGCCCGTCAATATTTTGTGTGATCAGGTTTTTATCGCTCAACCACTGATGAACTTCGTTAGGACCGTGGTTGCGATAAGTAGCAAAGCGATGATAATACCAAGCTAAAAACTCCCGTGGGTTGTTTTCATACATAGCACGCGTAGCCATTTCCATTGGCGTATAGTTTTTACTGCCAATAGTCCAAAACCCATCTTCACCTCGAAAGGTAGGAATGCCGCTGGCGGCACTCACACCGGCTCCGGTTATATATAATGTATTCATAGCGTTCCCAATAAGCGCTAAACACACGTTTGATTTTTGCCTTGCTTCTTTGCTTGATAAAGCAATTCATCCGCTTTGTGCATCGCTTTATCAATCGGCACATCCGCAGTTAGTTTACTGATCCCCATGCTCACTGTAACAGCCAGCTGGTTTACACCAATATCTAAACGATTTTGTGATAAAGCATAATGAATATCGTTGGCAAATTGTGTCGCTTGTTGTTTATTTTTATGGCGTAGAAAAAATAAAAACTCTTCACCGCCCCAGCGCGCCACCATATCATTTTCACTTAACTGAGCAACAAATAAATCAGCAAGGTGCTTTAGTACTTCATCGCCAACTGAGTGACCATATTGATCATTAATATCCTTAAAATTATCTACATCCGCAATGATAATACTCCCAGTTAGCAGCTGGGCATCAAATTGCTCGAGTTCCGCCATAGCATAACGTCGATTGGGCAGGTTTGTTAAATGGTCGCGAGTCGCTAAATATTCATTTTTTTGAACAAGTTCAATCAAACGGTGGCTATACATTTGCCGAAAATATTCATAAAAGCCACTCAACAGAGCAACAATAATAAAAGAAGCAATAATACGAATTGGAAAATAAGCCGAGTAGCCGCTGTAAAATTTAAAGTAGCTCGATAAATAAAAGGCGCCAGTTACGCAAATTACAAAAATAATTAAATCAATGATTCCCCGTTTAAAACCACGCACAAAAAAGGTTACCGGAGATACAATAAAAATCCAAATAGGCCCAGTACCATGGCTCCCTCCTGTAAGTACTAAATAAATCATTAAAGCATATAAAGTATACAAAACAATTAAAGAGGAAATCTCGACTCTATCACCAAGGCAAAAAGGGGAAGCAAGTAAAATTGATGAGCCTAATAGAGGGTAAACCAAAGTAGATTGATTATTAAACAAAGCGATTATTGCCATACAAAGCGTTGTCAACGTACCTATTACGGAAAAGAACCTAATAATAAGTTTTCGTTCGGCCATATCAGAATAGCTAATCATCAATACAATGCATCACTTATCAATAGTAAAGGCAATCTTTGCATGCAAAAACTGATTGTAAGATTGCACTAAAATTAAAATAATTAATCAGTTACCAGTTCAAATATAGTCTAGACATGAGATCATTGTAAAAGTGAAAGTAATAAATAGTTGCTAAAAGTAAGCTTACACGCGAATAACATCCTGGTATTACTAAGCTGAGCAAATAGGTTTTGCCATATCATTGCTTCAAAAAATCGGCTGCTCATTAGCAATAACCTTTAGATTTAGCTTTACCTAAGTTGCAAAAGGCTCAGGTAAAGCTGGTTAAAGCTGGTTAATGCAAAGGATAAAAGTGGGTTCAAAAGTATCATTAAATAATCATACTTTATTTGTAAGCCCTGCGAAAAACCCTTAATAAGCGACGCTCATACGTTGATTAATATGCGCGGCATTTTGCACTTCATCCAGCATAGCAATCGCGTAATCAGTCACTGATATTTTGCTTTCACCTTGTTCATTAGTAAAAAACGCATCGCCACCAATACGATACGGACCTTCACTTGCGCCAGGGTAAATAACCGCGGCAGGGCTTACAAACGTCCATTGTGTGGTTGTGTTTGTTGCTTTAAATACACTGAGAGCCTCACCTTGCGCCAACGCTTCATCTTTATATTCAGCAGGAAAGTCCGGCGATGACACTAACGTAACACCAGACGCAACTTCTAAACTACCTGCACCACCAACCCACAGTAAACGAGTACTGCTACCTGACAGTGCAGTTAATAAACGCTTGGCCGTTTGCGCAACTAATTCATGGTTACCCGCTGCACGTCCACCGATTGAGGCAATCACCACATCAGCGTTCGTTAATACTTCTGCAATGTCATTTTGAGATTGTAAGTCAAACTCTTCTACCGCTGTACCGTCAGTCACCTTATCCGCATCACGAACAACCGCCGTCACATTGTGACCATTAGCTTTTGCCTGCGCCATGATGTGGCTACCAATCCAACCTGTTGCGCCTAAAATAGTAATATTCATGTCTGTATCCTTAAAAAAGTATTAATCATCTGAGTTGATGTAATCAGTTTACTTGCTCATTAATTGATGATAAATAAACCTTATAGATACACATTAGTTCACCTTAGGATGCTAATGGATAAGATAACTGCAATCCAAAGCTTTGTTGAAGTCGCCCGCAGTGGCAGCTTTACAAAAGCAGCTGCTCACTTAGAGCTCAGCCGCTTACAAGTCACCCGCCACGTACAAGACATTGAGCAGTGGCTGAGCTTGCGATTATTTCACCGCACCACCCGTAAAGTCAGCTTAACCAATCAGGGCGAAGAAGCGCTTGCCTACTGTAAGCAAATACTCAGCACCGTATTGGATTTACAAAGTAGAGCACATAACCATAATAACGAGCTGGTTGGTACCATTAGAGTCGCAGCCCCTATTGGACTTGGCCAAAATCTGTTGTTTGATGCAATTGAAGAATTTGTTGCTATACACCCAAATACTCATTTTCAGCTAGTACTCTCAGATCGGTTATCACAACTGGTTGATGAGCGAGTAGATATAGCACTGCGCTATACTCATGAGCCTGATGAGCAATTAATTGCGCGTAAGCTTATGTATATCAATACGGCTATTTGCGCCTCCCCAACTTATTTGGCGAACAACAGTCCAATCACTAAACCGCAAGATTTATTGCAACACAATTGTTTAGTGCATAGCGGTAGTTCAACATGGCATATTATTAGTGATAACGAGGATGAAAAAGTCACCGTAAAAGGCAGTATTAATGCTAATGATATGTCTGTGCTACTAAAAGCAGCAATCAAAGGAATGGGGATCGCAAATTTGCCGTGTGACTTGGCAAATCGCTATTTAGAGCAAGGTAAACTGGTTAAAGTGAATCCATCTTTTTCATCACCTGGCCAGCATTTATGGGCTGTGTATTTATCTCGTCATTATCAACAAAATGTGGTCAGAGCGTTTATTGATTTTTTAGCGCTGCGATGGCAACAAGATATCCTATAAAATGACTGTGTAGTATTAGAATATTACCCGTTACTGATTAGTGTATGTTTTACTAGGAGCTCATTGTATTAGAGTGCACTTAATCTCCACTCTGATACGTTTACGCACAATTAATATCTGGAGCAGAACATGGCTAAAGTACTTATGATCACCGGTGACTTTGTAGAAGACTATGAAAACATGGTGCCTTTTCAAGCATTATTGGCGATGGGTCACCAAGTTGATGCTGTATGTCCTGATAAAAAAGCAGGTGATACTATCGCCACCTCAATTCATGATTTTGAAGGCGACCAAACCTATACTGAAAAGCGCGGTCATAACTTTGCGCTAAACGCGACATTTGCCAATATTAATGCCGCTGATTACGATGCCCTGTATTTACCCGGTGGCCGTGCCCCTGAGTATTTACGCTTAAACGCGAAAGTAATTGAAATAATTCAGCATTTTGCTACAGCGGATAAACCCATTGCCTCTATTTGTCACGGCCCGCAATTGCTCACAGCGGCAGGAGTTATTGAAGGTAAAAAAGTATCCACTTACCCTGCTTGCCAACCTGAAGTGAAAATGGCGGGTGCCGAGTACGTTGAATTACCAATGGATGGCGCCATTACCGATGGCAAACTAGTAACAGCACCAGCATGGCCTGCACACCCTGCCATGTTAAAACAGTTTGTAGCCTTGCTATAATCGCAGTTCAGCAGCATCAAGAGGTTAATCATGTGCCAACTTTTTATTAATGCCGACAGTCGGTTATGGACCTGTCGTACCAAATCACTGCGGATTGACGGCGTTGTTACGTCGATTCGTTTAGAAGAGTTTTTTTGGGATATTTTAGAAGAAGTGGCATTTCGTGATCAAATGACCGTTAATCAAATGATCACTAAGCTGTACCTTGAATCTCTTGATGCTGATCACGACATTGGTAATTTCACTTCATTTTTACGTGTCTGTTGTTCGCGTTATTTATCGCTGGTGGCCGATGGCAACTTAACCCGCGAAGATGCGATACCTTTAAATGATATCGACGCGACACAAGTTTTAGAACAAGAAAAATTGCGTACCAGTGTGCGCAAAAGCCAGTATATAGATACATCGTTAAAGTCTTCACTTAACTAGAGTTTTCATGTCACAATCCTCCTTAGTTCGATCTTTTAAAAAGATTGTTGGCGCACGTTATGTATTAACGAGCGATCGTGCAACTGCTCCTTACCGTAAAGGCTTTAGAGAAGGTCACGGTCCGGCACTAGCAGTAGTAAAACCGGCAACACTATTACAACAATGGCATATTTTACAAGCCTGTGTAAGTGCAAAGGTCATCGTTATTATGCAAGCCGCAAATACCGGTTTAACGGGCGGCTCAACACCGACACAAGGTTGCGATCGCAATACGGTGATCATCAACACCTCGCGCCTTAACGACATTCAAGTATTAGCTGAGCAACAACAAATTGTCGCGTTCCCTGGGGCGAGTTTGTTCTCATTAGAAAAAGCCCTCGCCCCATACGGCCGAGTACCACATTCAGTTATTGGCTCATCATGTATTGGCGCATCGATTGTCGGTGGGGTATGTAATAACTCAGGTGGGGCTCTAGTTGAGCGAGGCCCAGCATATACTGAACTTGCCTTATACGCCCAAGTAAATAGCAATGGTAGCCTCAGTTTAATTAATAATTTAGATATTGAACTTGGCGATACACCAGAGCAAATACTCACTAATTTACAAAATAAAAAATACCGCACCCAAGATGTTAAAACGACAGCTAAGAAAGCATCCGATCGCGAATATGCCGATTGGGTTCGTAAAACAGATGATGATACCCCGGCACGATTTAATGCCGATCCTCGGCGTTTACATCAAGCCAGCGGCTGTGCGGGAAAACTAGCTGTATTTGCCGTACGAGTAGATACCTTCGCAAAAAATCAACAAGAACTGACGTTTTACCTCGGTACTAATTCCTCCACTGCGTTGCAAGCGGTACGAAAAACGTTATTAGAGCAAGCCACCAGCTTGCCTGTTTACGCCGAATATTTACACCGTGATATTTTTGAGCTTGCTGATAATTATGGTCGAGATACGGTATTATTAATTAAACATCTTGGCACCAATTGGTTGCCTACTTTTTTTAATATTAAGCGCCAGCTCGATTCCGTCTGTCAAAAACTGCCTTTTATACCCAAAAATGCTATTGATAAACTAGTTTATCGCTTCGCAAAACTGTTCCCAAGCCAAACACCCAATAAGCTCAAGCAATGGAATAGTCAATATCAACATCAGCTCATTTTGACAGTTAAAGGCGAGGCGCATCAACAAACTCTTGCATTGCTTGAACACGTTCAAAAAGACTACCAAATTGATTTTTTTCAGTGTAGTGAGCAAGAAGCTAAATCGGCATACTTACTGCGTTTTGCTGCCGCAGGTGCTGCTGTGCAATATGCCAAAATAAATCATCAAGAAGTCGAAGATATCCTCGCGCTGGATATCGCTTTAAAACGTAACGACAACGAATGGTTTGAAAAATTACCGCCAAGCATCTGCAATAAATTAGTAGGGAAACTGTATTACGGGCACTTTTTATGTCACGTATTTCACCAAGATTACTTAGTGCGTAAAGGTGAAGACGGCAAAGCAATTAAAGCAGCCTTACTTGAGTTATTAGAGCAACGCGGCGCACAATACCCCGCAGAGCATAATGTAGGGCATCATTATGATGCAAAACCAGCCCTTGCTGATAACTACCGCAATTTAGATCCAACCAATAGCTTTAATGCGGGCATTGGCGGCATGTCTAAAAAGCGCGATTATGCTAAGTAAGCTAGTAAGCGCGATTTTACATCGCGCTGTTAGCACACTTAAAAACTGTAATTAATCCCAGCATAATAACGGCGGCCTGAATAACTAGTATTAAGTAGCCGCGCATCGGTATCTTTACCCAAACGTGTTACCGACTCCGATTGCGTTAAGTTAATTACCGCTGCGGTAAGGCTTAAGTTATCGGTAACGTTATATGCTGCGTTTACATCTACTTGCTGGTATGGGTCTTGGTAGACATTTAAACCACTGTTAATACCGAGCACCGTTTCACCTCGTTTATTGTACGAAGCGCGAATATTAAAACGATCCCCTTCATAATAAACGGAGGTGTTATATTGATAGTCAGCACTGCCTATTAATGGCGACTCTGCTAACTTTTCACCTGCAACTGTTACATCGGCCTGATTGGTGTTGTTATACGTGTAGTTTGCGTAAATACCAAAGCCACTATCAAAGGCGTGTTGAATAAACACTTCCACCCCTTTTGATACCGCGTCAGTACCATTACCTACGGTGCTATACGGTGAAATGCTAATAGTACCAGCATCAACAAGACCTGCTTGCCCTGCAAATTCACGCTGTGAATCAATCACCAGTGGCACGATAAAGTTATCGACCTGTTTATGAAATAACGCTACACCTAATGCAGAACCTGGCGCGTAGTAATACTCAAGAGATAAATCGGCTTGTACTGACTCAAACGCTTTTAAATTTTTATTACCACCACTGCCACTAAATCCGGGTTGTTCATTAAAAGCGGCGCGATCATCTGCCCATTCGTCCGACACATAAGTAATACGCTGTTGACTACCCAAATCGCCGTAATCGGGGCGCGACATCACTTTAGCAAGCGCACCACGGATCACCACATCATCACTGGCATCCCACGCAATATTTAAACTCGGCAATACGTGGGTGTCTGTTGTTTGCTGGGTGATCAACTGGTATTGCTCAACTAAACGATCATCACCGGTGATTTGCTCGCCCGTTTCGTCATCGGTTTCATCCAATAAAAAGGTATAGAGATCGGTTGAAGCACTGCTAGTCTTGGTTTGTACAACGCGCACACCAAAATTACCGCGTATATCTCTGTACTCAAAATCACCTTGTAAATAAAACGCACTGATCTGCTCGGCAATATCATAGACAAAGTTATCTTCAATTCGAGTATACGGCACATAGTTACTGTAAATATAATCGCGATATTTATGCCAATTAATAGTTGGCATTAAATTGATATTAAAGCCACCAGCAATATTGCTTTCACCTTCCACATTAAACACATCTTGTGCCTGTGGCATACCATTATTCCATTGATAGCTATCAAATTGCGTGATACCGCTTGCGCTTGCCTCGCCTGCGGCAATATCAAAACTCGGATCAAGGAAAAAGTTGTTGCCCGTTTCGCGATGCAGTGATGCATCGCGGTATTTTGCACCAGTGCGAATGGTGGTCAATATGCCCCAATCAACATAAAAATCAACGTCAGCTTGGTAGTACTTTTCTGCTAAGGTGCTACGTACAAAACTTGAGTTCGATGAGCCTGCATCACGACCTCCGCCAACACCTGCGAGCAAGTTATTGAGTGTATTTGGGTCTATCAGCATCGAAATACGGTCATCACTGATTGACCAAGCGGCACTTTGCGAGGCGTTCTCAATATTACTTTGCCCCTCACCCGCGTTTGAGCTTTTATACGCTGCTTGCCAACTTTCTTTTGGCCCGCCTTTAGCTTTAGTTTTACCAACGACAAAGCGTGCTGTAAAGTTGTCGCCTTCGTAGCTTAAGTTAAAATCAAAAGTATCAGAGGTTGACTCTTCATCCACATAACTGCCGCGCAACCACGGCAATTGCATATCTTTTTCAACGCCACTGGCCATGGCACTGTAGTCCATGCCATTTACAATTGTGCCACTTTCATCAAGTGTAATACCGGTTAAAAAGTCAGGATTTAACGCCCATTCCGGCATATCAACGACCGAGTCGCTGCGTTGTTGCTTTAAACTAAAACCAAAGTAATTAAAACCTAGTTCAATGCGATTAGTTGGTCGCCACTGAGTCGAAAACTGCACGCCTTCACGTTCACGTTTTTCATTCACAACAGAGCTGCGCACCACCTGCGGAAACCACATATTCTCATAACGTTGCCCGTTGGCATCAGTCACCGCGCCCCAGTCATTACTGTTATTAACCTCGTTACCATTTATATCAACAGCTTGCTGACCTGTGTAACGCCAAACATTGGCATCTGTGCCACCAGAGAGCGTACGGTTGGTGCGCTCTTGACGGGTATAGCCAAGTAAAAAACCAAAGCTATCGCTATCGTTTTTCCATGAATACAAACCAGTAAACTGAGGTTCATAATCTTCCGTTACATCTGCATAAGTACTTTCAACATTAAAAACGCCCGAATTAGCATCCATATCCAATGGTTTGCGGCTATGCATTAACACTGTACCACCGACGCCACCTTCATCTAGTCGCGCTTCAGGTGATTTGAATACTTCAACGCTTGCGATCATCGCTGATGGGAGTAAAGCATAATCAAATGAACGAGATGGCTCTCCTGGTGACGAGGCAATAAAATTACCATTTAACTGCGTGTAAGTAAGATCAGACGATAAACCACGAATACTCACCGTTGATCCTTCACCGCCTTCACGTTCAATCACTACACCCGGCACACGGGCTAATGAATCAGCCACGTTTTTATCCGGGAATTTACCAATGTCTTCAGCGGTAATGGCATCAACCACAGAACTTGATAAACGCTTCACCGCTAAGTTTTCAGCCATGCTAGAGCGAATACCTCGCACCTCAATCACTTCCATATCTTTTTCTGTTTGAGTGCCTGTTAATTGCTCGGCAGCCGCCGCATTCATAGCACTAAAAACCGATAAACTAATAACTGAAAAACGCAGCGATGCTGCTAAAGGCGAGTAACACGTTGAGGTTGACATTGAATGTACGAGTCCATTACTGGTTAACAATTGTAAAGGCGGCAATTGTACACAGCCAGACTTAATGGATTGTTAACCACAACTTACAAGTAACTGAATAAGCGAGCAAATAACCACCTCATAAATAGCCTTGCTCGCACCTAAATAACAGAGCTCGATAGGTTAATTACTCAAGCCTTGCATCCATAACGTTACTAACTGCTGAGCAGAGATACCTAGCGCTGGTGTCTCATTGGTATCAGCTGCTGTAGTGAAAATTTTCTGCGCGACTTGCCGACCAACAAGTTGAGAGGCTGAGGTTTTATCTATGCGTTGTTGATAAAAAGCCGTTAAGGCGTGCTCTAAATCATCATACTTTTCTAACACCCGTACAAGATGCCAAGCATCTTCTAGCGCCTGACATGCCCCCTGCCCTGAAGTAGGTAAAGGAGCATGAGCCGCATCCCCCATAATCAGTACATTACCTTGATGCCAATATGGCAAACGGTCAATATCGTGCACAAATATTCGTTTGAGTGAGTTTTCATCATAAGACTTAAGCACCTGCTGTACTGCATCTGGCCAAGTTAAAAAGCGTTGGTGCATTTCTTCATACCAAGCAGATAGCGGCCGCGCTTTATCAATATTTGTACTCCACCCGGCAGCCCAATAACAAAGGTCTGCTTTAACAGGCACAATACCAAAGCGCTCGCCACGGCCGCGAAAATCATGGATCACATTATCTAAAGTGCCTGGTTTTAACTGGCTAATAGCAATAATATTAATAAACCCCTGATACTGAGGAGTGATTTTTTCAGCATATAAAAATTGCCTTACCACCGAGTTCATCCGCCCATCAGCGCCCACAACTAAATCAAAATCTTGTTTTAGTTGAGCAATCTCTGATACGGTTATTGCGCTGTTAAAATGTATGTTTACCCCTAAATCAGCTAATGTGCGGCCCAACACACTCATAAGATCACGGCGCAATATACTGATACTAGAAAAACCACTGAGTGTATTTACTTTTGCAATATCAAATTCACTTTGCACCGTGCCATGCTGATCACACTGACGCATAAACAAAGGCATACCGCCCAGCGCTTGGATCTGTTTATCCAAGCCCATTTGCTGTAACACAAACATTGCATTCGGCCATAACGTTACCCCGGCACCAATAGAGGAAATCTCACTATCGCGCTCAAATATGTTCACCTGATAACCTTTTCGTGCTGCAAGAATGGCCAGCGCTATCCCCCCGATGCCCGCACCCACAATGGCAATTCGCTTGCTGTTCATATTCTTTACCTCAATAATTAACTGAATAACCATTATCACAAAGTCATTTTTTAAGATAAATTAGTAATAATTGCGTTATTAATCCCATATTTTGAGTTAATTAATGATTGATAAAATCGAACTTCAGTGGTTACTCAGCTTTCAGTGCGTATATGAACAACTGAGCTTTAAACTCGCAGCCGAACAACTGCAATTGCCTACATCTAATGTTAGCCGCCATGTCGCGTTATTAGAGAAGCAACTTAATTTAAGGTTATTACAACGTACCACCCGAAAAATGATTGCAACGGCTGCAGGAAAACAACTTTATCAATCTATCACCCCACTGATACAAGCAATGAATGACTCGCTAGAAGAGGTGTCTTTGTATGGTGATTCTCTTGCCGGGCATCTTAAAATCATCATGCCTGATCTGCCTTTTTTAGCCGAAATAAGCGCAGAGTTTTGCTCTGTGCATCCACAAATACAACTAAGTTGCGATACGCAACTAAATCCAACCGAAGGCTTGTTAGAGGGATTTGATTTGGTGCTACGCTTTGGCCGTGGTCCATTGGACGATTCAGGTTGGGTTGCTAAAGAACTGCTGCGCTGGCCCAGTTGCATTGTTGGCGCGCCACAACTGATCAACAATGCGCCACCGCCTCGCTCGCTAGATGAGTTAAGTAAAGTTCCTTGTATTACTAGCTTATCAGTACTGCAAGGTATGCCTTGGCGTTTTAAACAGCAACAAGCAGTGCAAGTAAAATCTAATTTTAAAGTAAACAGTGGCAACATGGCCAAAGCCGCTGCACTAAAAGGGCTCGGCTATGCCATTTTACCCATTCATGCATGCCAAGAAGATATAGACAACGGCTCATTGATCAATATTAAACTCGACCATGAACCAGAAGATCTGGTGTTATACGCATTTTATGCAGGCAGAAAATACCCGCTAGAAAAGGTAAAAGTATTTTTAGAATTCTTAAAGTCTAACTGCATTGAGCTTACCTAAGATATCAATGCAATTAGAATTAGATGCACAAGTAAGCTAGAAGAAGGAAAGTATAAGCCCTCATATACAAGGTATCCCTCGATATGACACAATCGCCGGTGTAATGAGCCAAAAACACCTTAAAGTCATGCTTTCCCCTGTGATTAGAGGTATTAATAACCGCTCGTGATAATGGTTAAATATATTCTATAAAAGTTTTATTCATCTACTTGTAAATATTATAAAAGTAACCATATATCAATACTATAATGATTTAATAATTCATCAGCCGCTAGTAACAAAGGATGTATATTCACGCCGAAAATTCACTTTCTAACAGTAAAAATATACTCATTAATCTTACTGATCAAAATAGTAGCGATGCTAATTTAAATTACCTATTAACACACTTTTGTGGCACAACAATAACCTGCGCAGCTGATATTACCTGCGTTAATGATCCGCAAAGAATATATGTTATTGGCGATCTTGCAAAACTTGATAGCTGTTTTAATGAGCATGTTGAGCTGTTAGTTATTAAAGAATTTTCTCTTAATATTGAGCATATAAGTAATGCGACACTAACAACCATTAGCCATGGGCAAGTGCCATTAAATATTCACGGTGCGGGGGTTTATTATCGTAAACTGTTTAGTGATGAATGTGACTATTTTTCAAAAATAAAAGCCGAGCATGACTTTCAACAATTAACAGAGTCTAACAAACCATCAACCGCGCTGCGTAAAGGCATATACATCAGCAAAGTAACGCAAACTAACGCTAAAGACGAGCAACTGCATTTTCATTTACTACGCTGCTCTAGCAATTTAACCGGGGCTACCGACAACCTGCGTGAAACCGACCATCACGTTGTTAATTTGGTAAATGAGGCAGCTAAATATGACTTTACACAGCCTACCGACCTTAATCATGTATTGGCGCAGATTTATGAAAATAAAGCTAAAGATGAAAATAACCCAAAAGATGTTAAAGCAAAAATAAAAGCCCACTCAGATAAAACCAAAGATATGCCAAAAGCGGGGCTAATTGCTTTTTGTACATTTTACGAAAACAGTAAATTTGCTGAGCTAACACCATCAAAAACCGACACATTCGATTGGTGTTATAAAAAATCAAGCGCCCTAACTCGTTTAATCTTTAAGCTTAAACCCACGGTAACTGATGAATCATTAGTAAAAGAATTTACCGTGACTTTATACCCTAACTCGGTGTTTATTATTCCGCTGTCAACTAATCGCTTATATACCCATGAAATACGCCCTTCGGTATTAAACATCGATAAAATTCCTATTAGAATGGGCTATGTAATACGCTGCTCTAATTTAGAAGCGGTTTATACAAACGATAAAACCTTCATAAAAGAAAATGATGAACTCATTGAAATGAAAAATATCAATGACGAAAACATGCTTGATTTAAGAGATGCTTACTACAAAGAAAACAAATACCAAAGCCACGTTGATTACGGCACAGTGCATTTTAGTATGAACTCTGGCGATTATAAAAAGCCGATATTATGACCTTCCCGTTTTATAAAATAACCCTCCCTTGTGATGAGCACTTATTTGCTCATTTACAAGCGCATACCCAATTAGAAAATATAACGAAAGGTCGGCTAGGTAACACGCTGATTAAAAAAACCAGTGCGGGTATTCCCCTTGTTAGAACCACCAGCCAATATCAAAATCCAGCTCAAGCGTTTTTAACCTGCCACCAGCAAATTGTTGAGCATATAAATAAAGCGCTTAAACAACATGCATTACCAGAGACTGACTTTAACAATGCGTTGGTCGAAGTGTATGATGCCAGCTACAGCACCATGAAATATCACAGTGATCAGTGCTTAGACATTAAAAAACCTTCATGTATTGCGCTATTTTCGTGTTACGAAAAACCCGATTTATTAACTGATAAGCATATTAGAACTCTGCGCGTTAAACATAAAAATAGTGACGAGCAATTTGATATACTGCTCACACATAACAGTGTGGTGTTATTTTCAACCGATACCAATGAGCAGTATCATCATAAAATTATATTGCAAAAAACACCCAGTTTTAAAAAGGGTGAAATAGATAATAAATGGTTTGGCCTAACATTTAGAGAGTCAAAAACCTTTATCAAATTTAAAAACGGCCAACCCTATTTAAACAACGGCCAGCGGCTTACTTTCGCAACAGAATCTGAACAAAAACAATACTATAAGCTCAGAGGAGAAGAAAACAAAAGCCTTGAGTTTAACTATCCACCAATCAATTACACATTAAGTGCTGCCGATTTACTTGAGCCTTAAATATATTATTGAAAGTCGGTATGCCACTGGCTGCACTTACACCTGCGCCAGTGATATATAATATCGTCATAAATAATCCTGTTTAATTGTAAGATTTACGACTCGTTATTGCAGCGTTTAGAACCCTGTTGATTTCTAGCCAGTAAGTTAATTTGTGTAATTGCGCGCTCCATTTTTATGCGTGCTGAGCTATTAGCTGAGTGAACGGCTATTGCTGGTGGTACAAAGCCATCAATAAACACTGCCCGCTCAATCCAAAGTAAAACATCATAGCCAGTGCCTTTATTATCATTTCCTAAATCATGATCGAGGCTGAGCTGCTTTACTTTACCGGTCTTCAAAAGTTTAATCACTTCATCGGGCCAATAGGCTCGTAACCAACCGGCTGGAGTTTCCCTCTCATCATCTAAATATACGTTCATAGATTTATACCACTTAAAAAAGTATTCAGACTCTGAAAACAACAGCTAACAACCCTTTAAGTACAAATAGTGAATAACCGTTATTTCCCGGAGGGCGGCGGGGCTTGATTACGAATAAATGCGGGTATATCAAAAATATCTGAAGCTTGAGGTTTATAGATTACAGCATCTGGCTTTTTTAGTTCACTATTAGGCGCTTTATCATTAGGTTCAACAAGCATCTTCGCGCTTGCGCCCGTTGCTATGATCAACAGTTCGTAATTAGTTGCTAAGCTCTCAATTTTAGACACACCACAGATCACTAACGCATTAGGGCTAACTTGCTGGCGAACCGTGTCGGTGATGAGATTATAACTACCCAGTGAAATCTCATCTTTACAGTTTACTTGCACAATAACGCCGGTACTTGATGACATATCAACTTGGTTAACCAGCGGATTATTAAGCGCCCCATCAAGCGCGTTTGAAAGTTCATCTTCAAGATCGCACTTGCCTACACCTAATACGGCATCGCCTTGGCAATCCATAATTTTAGCAAAGTCGTTTAAATCAACGTTAATCAAACCTTGATAACACAGCATATCGATTAACGATTTTATTAATGAATGCAATATTTGGTTGCTGTGTTTAAATGCATCAAACAAGCCAACATCATTACCTAACACTTCAATAAGTTGATCATTAGGTAACGTGATCACCGCATTAGCATACTCTTTTAAGGTATTCAGCCCTGCTTGCGCTATGTTGCTTCTAAACTGCCCTTCACTGCTAAAAGGCAATGTCGCTACAAATATCACTGGCTTATTTTGCTCACGCGCAAGCTGCGCTATAAATGGGCTTGCGCCAGTGCCGGTGCCACCACCAAGCCCTGTTGCACACAATAAAATATCGCAGCTATTTATTAATACTAACAGTTGCTCTTTACTCTCTTGAGCAGCCTGTAGGCCAACCTCAGGATCGGCCCCAGCGCCATAACCATGAGTTAACTCAGCACCGATAAGCACGGCATCATCACTTTGTGTATGTTCGAGCACCACTTTATCGGTATTAACACTAAATAACTTAGCCTGCTTACTCTCTCGCTGCTCATAAATACTATTTAACGTATTACAGCCGCAGCCACCAATACCAAATACACCAATAGATAAACCATCTTGCTGCTCAATTAATTGAAACATAACCACTCCTTTCATCTTTAAAAGAAGCATAGCAAACAGGTGCGTCAAGAATTGACGCACCCAGACTAGCTAAGGTCATTAGAGGTAGTTTGTAGTAGCAGCTTTAAGCTTAGAAATAATTCTTTGCCGCAGCTTTTCAGGTTTAATAACCTCAAGCCAATGAGCACATTTAAGCAACTCATCAGTTAACTGCTCTGTATCAATGGTTTGGTAGGTGAGTAATACGTTTTTATCGTCAATCTGTTGCTTGTCAATCAGCTCGCCAAGTTCAATAAAACCTTGATTAACCGCCGAATGGCTGGGCACTTTAACAATTAACTCAATAGCTGATTGCTTCATGCCTTTATTAATAGCACTGCGTAACGATTTTAATTGCTCAGCAGTTGGCCCACGTCGTGTTTTTTGTAGTACCTGTACATTACGAATACGGTAAACCGGCATTTGGTAGCATTTATCGTGAAGTTGCCCCACCATAAACTGCACCATTAAAACACCGCCTTGCTCAACTAAGTTATAAAAACTCAATTCAGTAAACTTAAGCCAATGTGCCTCATTGTAAAGTACTCTATAAAGCTCAGCACTCACTGCACGTTTATGCTCAATCGCATGCTCAATTTGCGCAACTAAATGAGTATCAATATTCACCTTTAACGACGATTTTGGAAGGGTTGCAAGCCAGTCAGGTACATGGCCATTAAAACGCTTAAGAGCCTGCTCTGCTTTAGTATGCACAGAGCGTTTCACATCGCTCGGTACAGATTGCGGTAGTAGCTGCTCTAGCAGCAAATAATGTTCAGCGACTTCACTGCTCATTATTTTAGCGCTACCACCTCGCCACTGCGCATTGATAGACCAGCCATACGGTTTACTCCGCGTGTCTTTTTCAAGCCCAAAGCAACCTTGCTCGTAAAGTGATTGGAGGTCTCGCTGGAGCATGCGGGTTGAAAGGTCAAAGCCACGTTCAATTAATTGCTGTTGTAATTGTTGTGTCGAGATAAAGCTTGGCCCCATTGGCACAAGCTCGAGAATAAATAAATGACGATGTGAATTCATTAATAAACTTTTGTATCAAGGAGTAAAATCCGGTGCAGCTGAGCATAATTCATCATAATAATGTGAAAACGCATCATCTCGTTCACTTATAGGGATGACAACTCCATGTAATTGTGAGCGAAGTTGATCCCAGCGTGCATGCAATACCTGCCAATTATATTCGTCATAAGTTCCCTTAAATATAACCTGCTTAATTTCAATAAATGGAAGCTCTCCCCCTTGGTCTTGTTGCTCATAAAACTCTTTCTCCCAACGAGATCCGAGCCTATCAACACGACCTATTTGTTGCTCAACAACGCCAGGATTCCACTCTGGGTGTAATAAATATACGAACCGACAAGCTTGATGTAAATTTAACCCTTCTCTTCCAACTACTGACTGTGCAACTAACACATTAGGAAAACTGTTCTTACGATTAAAACCCAGCTGTAACATACGACGACTTGCCGCTGACGTATTCCCATACATTAAACGCGCCATGCCACCTCTAACATGTTCATACTCTTCTTTTACCCTTGCTTCTATACAGGGCCAAAGCTTGCTTGCTTCTTTTTCATCTAATTGACCATCACCATCGGCATCACCTTCATTTTCTGCTGTGACTGCCCCCATTAGATCTTTAAAACCCTGAGCAACTTCTTCAGATGTTAAATTAAAATCGCTTGAATCTGATAGCTCATAAATAGCACGAGTCATAAAGGTAAGAACAGAATGTTCCTCTGAGCAGGCTTGTTCAACAGATTTTTTAAATGCTTTGAAGAGCTGTTCACAACGTGTATCCAATAAAGAGATAGAGCGCTCTATATTTTCAATTAGATGCTGTTTAGTTTGGTCGACTTGGTTTGCATGTTTTTCATATTGACGTTTTAAACGCTCATTTATTTCATCAATACCCCAATTTAAACCAAGTTGCTTTGACGCAAATTTGGCCGCATGCACTTCAGAGTCATCATTTTCTTTATCACTGATATGAACTTTAGTTTGAGGCCAAAACTCGTTTTTATCTAGCCTGCGTAGCATTTCTCTTGCATTTAATAAATTAACTAATATCCTCATAGGCTTGGTCAACTTACCAAACACTAATGCTTTTTGACCCAACATTAAATTATTTTCAATTTCTGAAATAACTTTTAATAATGCAGGATGTTGATATAACGATTCATCTCCACTTGCATATACTTCAGTGATCTGTTTTTTCCACCAGTGAGCTCGTTGAAGCTTTTTACTATCATCATTGTTCAAATCATTTTCTAGCTCGTCATCGTCAGGGGATGAATAAGCTGAGTTATCAATAATTCCAGCAATCCCGTGACCATTAGCTAGTGTAAGTCGTGCTCTTTTTGAAGTCGCATCTTGCATAATTGAAGCAGCAGATAGTCCCTCAACAGAGCACACTATTTGCTTCCACTGCCCTGATAGTTCTTCTACTTTGATTTCAACCTGGGTATGCTTCCTATATGCATTAATTGGTAAATTTGAAACAGAGTGAAATTGTTGAATTGTTGGGTCTTGTCGCTTATCTCTTCTTAATAAATAAGGTTTTAACGAATTTTCAAACGCTCTAGCCGCCCGCTGAAAACTCAACCTAGATTGCTCATCAACCTTCCAATATAACTTGAGTTTAGCGACAGCTTTAGCATAGTTATCAACACTCTTTAAAATAGGCTGCTGATCAGATTCGGATAACTCAATTCTATTGAGCATTTGTTGCCATTGCTCAACATTTAACTCAACAGGTGTAGCCGTCATAGCTAACCGGCGACCATTATCATTTTGAATAATAATTTCATTCAAAATTCGGCTTAAGCTGCTGCTTTCACCTCGGCTTTTATGTGCTTCATCTATAACAACTAAGTCAAATGAACCGAGTCCTAAACCTACCGTTTTTTCTAACAAATCTCGATATTCACTTCCAGCAGAAAAATTATCCCCACCAAATGAATTTACACCCCATTCAAAGTTTTCAATGATGCAATTTAAAATTTTCTTTCTAGGATCATTATTCGATAGGTAATATGTTTGTTCAACAATTCTACGTGCGCAATATTCAGCATCCATATATTTTAGGTCTTCATGGCTATTGTAACCATTAGGTAACCTGTTATTTTTAGCTTTTCGCCACTGTGCATACACTTCTGGTAACAGTGCCCAACGACTTGAATGAGAATTACCACCAATGCGCCAATTCGCAAAATTTTGAGATAATAAAATAACCGACTGTTTATCCCAATGCTCTTGCTTATCACCATCAGCCCAAGCAGACATAAAACGCCAGAGACTATTTACTGTGAACTGTGGCGCTAAATCTGCTTCGCGTTCATTAAGCTCTTTTTGCCATTGATATCCTAATGTTGTGGGCACAATAATGGCTGTACGACCACCTGCTTGTTTAACAGCATGGATAAGCTCAACTGCTATTCGTGTTTTACCCATGCCGACTTCATCAGCAATAATTACTCCCGTGTCAGCTATCCTATTTAATATCGCATTTACACTTTCTTTTTGGGTTGAGTTCAAACGCTCATTAAATGCGAGAGTATGTTTTATTATTTCAGCAACCTTTTTCCAACCTAAAAAACTACTCACCTTTGCCTCCAAGCGTTATTAACTGATTCAATTCCAAACTATGTTCAATTTTTCTTAATAATGACTCATATAAACGACCTTGTTCAGTACTTGAATCTTCTGCAAAATGAGGTCTAAAAGGGGCTGCCCATAAAGGGGATAATGGATTAATATTAATTTCTTTAAAGTAAGAAATTGCTGCTGATTTACTCATTTGACAAAATATTTGCTCTAAACGATAACACCACTGTTCCCAGTTGAATGGATCTAGTTCTGTTTGTTTTTGTGCTATATGTTCAATCAATAACATCATTTTATTTATATGATAATTAGAACCTGATGTCTCATGCTGACAATTTAATGCCACTGAATGACTTTCATCTAGCACCTCGCCATCGAAACCGTCCTCTGCGGGCAAAGTAGGGAATGCGCCTAGTAAGTTCCATGCGTCATCTATCTCTAACTCAGGCAAAGCGGTTGCTGCCATTCGTCCAAACTCATCGAATACAGGTATATAAATGCTGTGCGTCTCATCTTTGATATTCCACGTAACTTTCACTTGCCTCGGAGTATTATCGGGCCAAATTATATTTTCACCTTTACACTCACACGCGTAATTTTCAGCGTACCAAACTTGATAGCCTTTTATATCATCAGTATTAGGTCGTAATAAGCAACCTGTCTTAGTTAAGCTACAAATAGTAAAATAACTTATCGGTGCAGCTACAAATTCACCTTCGAGTTCTGGCATCCCTTTCCCTGAGCACAACTGCGTAGCATCTGTAATAATCGTTTCTTCATCCCAATTAATAGGCAATTTATCACTAATGCAATTAGCTGAGTCATCTTCGCCATACCAACTCAATTCTTTTGGAGAAAACACAACTCCCGCTTCTAGGTTACCGCCATGCAAACTTGCTTTACTTAAAAAGCCAGGCGTTGTTAAATTTCCTGACCCTAAATACAACCATGATCTTTTGCAGATATCGTCATTTCCATTTTTGGCTGAAAAAATAAACTTTGCATGCAATGATCTTTGATAATTTTTACTTTGATAAACAGCATCGTAAGCAGGCCTAACTGACCAATCATTTGTATTTAATATATCTAAAGTTTGAGCGACTAGTTGACAATTATCAGGGTTGACATAAACATCTTTTTCAGCTGTTTTAGTTAAGAGACCAGCCTGCTGTAATACTTTTTCAATCTCAGAAATCACTTTTGGCACTTTGCTCTTATTATCTCCACCTTCATAAAAACCAGAACCAAGGGCTAAATAATTGCACTTTGTATTATTACTATGTGTTTTTATTAAATGTGGTAACTGTGTGATGAGTGCTTGCTTTGTATTATCAAAAAAGCGAGGTTGTACATTTTTTACTGGCTTAATTTCATCTAAAACATGTTGATAGTGTTTAAACCTTAACGCTGTTGCTGTTGCTTTATTTTCTATTCTTACGCTATTTAATATATCGATATTAAAAAAAGTTAAAGTGTGATTGATAAAATCATTTACCTTGGCAATATCAGTTTGCACTTGATGATCATCACTATAGGCTACTTCATAATCAATCGACCAAACCATATCTAAACTGTCTTCTATTGTTTGGCGTGTCCAATTCCCCGTAGACACAATAACCCTAATAATTTTTTGCTCTGTTAGCTTATTTTTAAATAGTAATAACGCTACTTTTGCATGTAATAATCTAAACTTTTTTTCTGTATTAGATTTAGCTGCTAAATGAACCAACCCAGGGCAGTCAACCGCAGATATCTGGTGATGGCTTGGGTCTAACATCATGGCTAAATAACCACTTCCTTCATAGGCTCTTTGTGATTTAATTGTTTGCGTAAACTTATCAAGTGCATCATTAAAAAAGTGAGTATCTGCAGAATATCCAGTCAACAAGCCAAACTCACCAATACAATCTGTCGGTGGCACAAAATAAGCCGATAAAGAAAGTGGTAATGGATTACTCATCAGCTTTCTCCTTTTTATTTAGCCACATATTGGGCTGCACATTAAAGTCAATATTCAGTAGATACAAGTTCCTAAAACGAAATGAAACGCCTTTTGGAAATAAGCTTTCTGTTTCGCCAGCGTCGCTGGCATCTTGCTGGACTCCACCAAAAGCAGATCCTTTAATAACAGCTTTATCTCTTACTTTAAGTACTAAATTATCTCTTTCAACAACACTTAAAATAATTAATTCATCCTGACTTTGTAAGCATTCACGTGCAAAACTCAGCGCTAATTTATCAGGTGTAGGATCATGGCTTAAATTAACAAAACTAGTTGCTGCCGACTTCACTCTGGTTAATGCGTTTTGTAAATCTAAAGGAGTGCCTTTACGTAAATCTAAACTCCCCGACTTTTCATTAGCAACTGCGGTTTCAATAGCGTCTAATAACATCATCACACTATCTCTGAGTATGAAAAAGTAAGCTCCGCTTTTTATGTCTTTAAAATGTAAGTCTGTTAATTCTGATGGTTTTCGCCAATTAATACATGGGTTTGTATTTATATTACTAACCCACGTTAATGCATTTCTTCTTCGAAGTGCAGACTCATCATTACCAGAAACCAAACGGTCTTTTAAAATAGCTGTAGCGTCTGCCGCTAAACTATAAATTGGCGCTAGCGCCTGTATTAAACCACTCACTCTAGGATTTCTATGATTGCCTAGCACCCACTTAACTAAAAAATTAACAATACTACTGTTATGGCATTTAAGATTAGCGCAGCCGGCAATAACTAACTTCAATCCGTTGTCGTTCAAACTATAGCTATTAAATCGCTCTCCTTGTGATTCAACTAACCCAAGCCCTGGTAATAATTGCACAGTAGCCATACGCATAGGCTGTGTTACATAATAATTGTTAGCGCCAACTACTTTATATGATAAATCTTTTGCACCTGCTAACTTGGAGTTTCCCCTTAACCTTTCATCAGACTGCCAATTATTTTTTTCAAACGACAAAATACAGCCGAGCGCTTCAATTGCATTTGCAACTTGTATGTTACTTACCTGCTTACCCTCTAATCTTACTTTTTCAGCCACATGAATGCCCAAACAGGCTAAAAAAACATTTTTACTAAATTTTACCCCACCTAAATTAGGTACTGCCAAGTCATTAAATGCACGTACAGCAACTGCAAGACCCAAGGTGCGAGTGCGTCGTTCAGATTCAAGTTTATCAGGGCCAAGTAGACCCCAGTTTATTATTGTCATGTAAACCTTCTTAGGCCGTTATTTTATTAAAGTAAATAAAAAGCACTCAACCGAAATCTTGCAAACTCAGTCAGCAAAATAAACGAGTTATCGGCTGTTTTAAGCCTCTTTCTTTGCTTTCACATTTTGCGCTTGTTCAAATATTTCTTTGTACACTTCATCGCGGCTTATTGGCGGGTATTTAAATTTAGCCAGTAATAAAATTAGCTCCACTTTAAGTGATGATTTAATATCGTCTCGGTTTTGCCAATCTACAAATTTCACTTTGTCGTCCACAATGACTTTTACTGCTTGGGCGAGCTCTATTAGCTTATCTTCGGGGTAGTCAAAGTCGTATTTAACCGCTAACATTTTTAACGCGTCGTAAAAGCCTTTTTCTTCAATATCAATGCCTAGCTCGTCGCCGGCGTTCATTTCGTCGCGTACGCTGTAAATCATATCAACCATGCTTTCTGAAAAGTCATCCAGTACGCTACTTACCAGTACGTCATCTTCTTTGCGCTCGTTGTAGCGCTGTACTAGCGATTCAAAGCGTTTAGTAAAATCGATACCTTGGGTTTGGTTTACTTTTTTAAGCTCACCAATGGCCTTAGCTAACATTTGTTGAAGTATTTTAATTTTGGTATTGGGGAGTTTTATTTTTTCTATTTTAGCGATGTAGTCATCATTAAAAATATCAATTTCGCCGCCGTCTTCATTGCCGAGTTTAAATACTTCCTCAACACCGTCGCTTTGCAGGGCTTCGCTTATCATTTCGCGCACTTTAGCGTTCATTTGCGCGGTGTCGGGCGCTTCGCCTTTGGTGAGCTTGTAAATAATCGAGCGAATAGCGAGGTAAAAGTGAATGTGGTTACGCTCTTTTTCGTTAATTTTTTCACTGCCACAACATACATCGTAAGCGGCTTTTAAACGCTTAACTAAATCCATAAAGCGCTTTTGGCGTTTTTCGGTAATTAGTGCAAACTCAGCAGCGTGGTTTAAACAATTTAACTGTGCAACCGCTTCACCGCTAAAGTATGGGCGGCTGTCAAAGTTATGAAATAACTGAGCAAGTAACGCCAAGTGGTTTTTTACTTCAATCACCGAGGCGGTAATGTCTTCAAAGTTGGTTTCGTCAGTTTTTGAATACTGCGCAAGAGCTTTATTCATTTGCGATTTAATACCAATGTAGTCAACCACAAGGCCTTTGTCTTTGCCTTCAAACTGGCGGTTAACCCGCGAAATAGTTTGTATTAAGCTGTGCTTTTGCAGTGGCTTATCTATGTACATGGTGTCTAAAAATGGCACGTCAAAACCGGTTAACCACATATCGACCACTATGGCTATTTTAAAGTTTGAATTTTTGTTTTTAAATTGCTTATCAAGCTCTTTACGCGCGTCTTTACTGCCTAGTAAATTATATAAACGTTCAACGTCATCTTTGCCACGCGTCATCACCATTTTTACTTTTTCAGACGGTGCTGCAATACGGCCTTCGCTAATAGCGCGCTTTCGCTCGGTATCAGATAGTTTTTGAGCGTCATCGGTGTCAATTACATCAAACCAGTGTGGGCGGAGTTCTTCTAATTCTTGATAAAGCTGATAAGCAATACCACGCGAGCTACACACAAACATCGCCTTTCCTGCGACCGTAGAGCACTCTTCAATACGTTTTTCGTAATGTTCAACAAAGTCCCTTGCTAATACACGTATGCGGTCAGGATCGCCTAAAATGCTATTCATGTTAGCGGTAGCTTTTTTACTGTCTTCTATTTGCAGCTCGTTACTGCCTGCATCGGCGCATTCTTTGTAATAGGCTTCAATTTCTGCCAGCTTGCTGTTGTTTAAGCACACCTTGGCAGCGCGGCCTTCGTACACAATGCGTACAGTAATTTCATCTTTAACCGACTCAGTCATGGTGTACGAGTCAACCACTTCACCAAATACATCTAAAGTCGCGTCCACTGGGGTGCCAGTAAAACCAACATAAGTAGCATTGGGCAGTGAGTCGTGCAGGTATTTTGCAAAACCAAAGGTTTTTCTAACTCCGGCATTAGGGCCTTTTTCGGTAATGGTAACCTTTTGATCAAGATTAACTTGGCTGCGATGTGCCTCATCAGAAATACAAATAACGTTAGTGCGGTCAGTTAAAAGCTGGGTGTCTTCGGTAAACTTATGAATAGTCGTTAAAAATACACCGCCACTGTTACGGCCCTCTAATAACTCACGTAAGTGAGTACGGCTGGTAACAGTTTTTACCGTGTCATCGCCAATGTAGGTTTTAGCATTACCAAACTGCTGCGAAAGCTGGTCGTCTAAATCGGTTCGGTCGGTAATTAAAATAATGGTGGGGCTTTTAAGTTCAACGCTTTTCATCAACAAGCGTGTTAAAAATTGCATGGTGTAACTTTTACCGCAACCCGTTGCGCCAAAGTACGTACCGCCTTTACCATCGCCTTGTGGCTTTAAATGCTGTTTTATGTTTTCGAACAGCTTATTAGCCGCATAATATTGCGGGTAACGCGGCACAATTTTTATTTCTTTTTTGCCAGCGCTTTTATTATCAGAATCAGGGAAGAATACAAAATTGCGCATTACATCGCGCAAGCGCGCTTTATCAAATAAGCCCTGCAATAAGGTATGTAACGAGTTAATCCCCTCTTGCGCTGTCAGCTCTTGCCCCGTTACCTTACCCCACGAGTAAAAAAACTGGTACGGCGCAAATAAGTTACCCATTTTATTGTTTACGCCATCGCTTATAACGCACAAGGTATTAAACACAAATAACTGCGGAATAGCGCGCCTATAGCGAACAGTTAACTGCTCATACGCTTCAAATATTGGGGCTTGTTCGCGTATTGCGCTTTTAAATTCAAACACCACCAGCGGTAAACCATTTACATATAAAATGCCATCGGGAATACGCAGTTCTATGTTGTCGTAACTTGTGGGGCTTTGTATTTCTAACTGGGTAACAAAGCGGTAAATGTTATCGTCTTGTAGGTAAGTCACACTGGCTTCATTCACATTATCCAATGTCGCTTGTGCCATCGCACTGCCAGCTATTAAGCTACTTTTAATGCCTTGCTCAACATTGTCGTAATCAAGCAGTTGAACATACAAATCTTTTTGCGCTGCACTGCCTGCCACCATGCCTCGCTCACGGCTCAGTAAAAGCCCATCACTCAGCCACTTACAAAAGGTTTTGTTACTCTCGTATAAATCACTGGCTGGCAGCTTTTCAAGCTTTGCGATAATTGAGTCTACTTCACCCGTGGTAATATTATTTTTAGCATAACGTTTGGTTAAAAAAGCCCGTAAGTCGTCTTTAATTAATACCTCACTATTATTACGGCTCAGCTCACCACCTAGTAAATGCGGGTAGCCTTGCTCGCCCAATAGCTCAACCACCGCGTGTTCTAATTTGGCTTCAGTAAATTTCATCAAACATCCTTATTCTTGTTATTTTAAATGGTTAAGAGCTCAGTTTATGTATTAATCTGCTGTTTCTTCATCAGTGGCTACATCAGGTATTTGTAGTTCGCCAGAGATGAGTTTAGGTAACAAAGTGTCTCGGAGTTTTGTTAACTCGTTAATTTGACGGCTATTAAGAACTATTTTTTCACTAATACTAATTAATTGAGAATTTAAATGGTTTAGTGCTTTGCTTTTAGGTACTAAAACCCACTGTTCAGAAACAGTTTTTCTGCTGAGCTCTGTTTGGCCTGTACTCCCATGACCAAGAGCTTCTATTTTGTCTTCAATTGATAACATCATCTGTGCAAATGAGTACACCGGATATATTTCACTATCGGCTCTTACAACTGTCACATGGGAGTCAACAACAGTTACTTCATTTAAGTACTTTACTTGAGCCATTCTTCCGAGTGTACCAACACCTGTTGAGTTAATAAGTAAATCACCAACATTGAGTTCTCTACCAGTAATTTTTCGTAACTCGGTATTATTTCTCCGACACGGAGTGAAGTTAACTTCATGATTACGGATGCACTTTTGATTTATTACCTGAACACCACCTTCTTCTATATATTTAGGTGAAATGCCACGTCTTAATTCAGTCGTAATTTCTGAAAGCTGATTCATTTCCCAGCCTTTTGGTATCCAGCCTAGTTGTTCGTGGTGTTCGAACTCATTGGGGAAGTGAGCGTGGGTGTTGGCGTGTTGCGCTAATATTTTAGGGTTGGCGTTAAAGTTTGCTTTAACGGGTGTTTCAGCGGCTTTTTCTGATACTTGCACTGCTGCTGGTGTTGGTGCTTTTGTTTGTGAGAGTGCTTGTAACTCATGAGCAAGCGCACTGAGTGACGCTTTGCACTCTGTCGCATTGTGTAAGCTGTTTAGTGCCGCTAAGCGGCGCTGTGCTTTTTGTTTTAACTCATCAGGCAGACTAGTTTCAAGGTTTTCTAATTTAAAATCAACGCTGGCAAGTAGGTTGTCGAACACCGGATCAAAATCAACAAACCAGCTTTTAAACAGCGCCTGCGCCATTTGTTCAAGGGTTTGGTTGGTTTTTTGGTTGAGTTCAATTTTGTTATCAATCGCTAATAGAATCTTTACAGCATTAACTTGGTAATATTCTGGAGGAAATTTTACACTTAAATTTCTTATGGCATCTATGGTTAATGCTTTTTGGGCAGAACCAATCATTACTGATGACAGTTTATTTTGACCGAAGTCGGACTTTAACCAATAAGCTAAAAACCTAGGATTGATACCGTTAAATTCACTTAGCCAAAGAATATTCCCATCTTTAAAGTAGAAATTTTCCTCTTCTTCAATAACGTAAGGTTGACCGGCACGATTACCCACTGAACTCAATAATAAATCTCCTTTTTGCGGAGATCCGAACTTGGAATCAATCTCTTCGAATCGCTCTTCTGAGATATAAAGATCGTAACTCGAAAAGACACCAAGAGCTTTATCTATAACGTCTTTAGAACGCCAAAATGGTATACCATGCTCAACATATTCGCGAGCAAAGATTCTTTTACTAGATTTAACAATGCACCTATGACCTAGCTTAAATTCACTCCCCATACCCCAGTGCCTCCAAGTTTTTACGGATGGCTTTCTCAAACTCATCGCTTTGGTTCATTTGGCTATAAAGCGTTTGGCTAAATGCGAGTTGTTTATATTTATTATTTTTCATTGTTTAACACCTGCCAATATCCGTCTTTTTTTGATCCGATCCGCTTGATTACGTTATGATCTTTTAACCATTTAATATGACGTTCAACCGTTGCCGTACCTAAATCAAGCTTTTTAGCGAATACCTTTGTAGACAATGAAGGCGCTTGCTTAATACACGTTAACAATGGTTGAATATTTTTTGGAATAGCAGTTTGATGATTTATTCCATCACTTATTCCATCACTTATTCCATCATTTATTGCTAATACTTCATTACTCTGGTGTGTTTTTCTTGGGAATTCCCAATCGATAAAATCGCCTGACTCAGAGAACACAGGTAAACCGGTGTTCGCCTTGGTGCAATACTCTTTTATTCTTTGTATACCGCTGCCCCATTGCTCAACTAAGTCCAGCTCCTTAAACACTCTTGCAATCACCGTATTGCGGATTTCAGAGCGCCCTTTTAGCGCATCATGCATAGTTAATCCATGTGGTAAACCGCCCGGAGAAACAATATTTACAATATCATCGTAGATACCTATTTTTATATCTCGTCCAAAATTGCTGTAATCTCGATGCATCACTGCATTGAGTAATGCTTCTCGAATTGCAGGAAATGGGATCTCAAAGGTATCAGTACGTTGCAACCCCAGTACCTCTGCGCGTAAATGAAGATGGTTTTTTATAAATAGCTCTGCGTTTTCTATTTGCTGAAAAAGATCACCCGTGTACTCTTTTTTATCTAAAAAGATAGACATTGTGTTGCCTTTAAATCGGCTACATTTTATTTCTACATGCTCATAAAAGCCTAATAAGATCAGCAAGCCATGTGTGGGGTAAAGCGTATTATTATCGTTTTTGACTAGTTTTAAACTTAATAACTTTTCTGGTGTTAATGGTTTACCATGCGCTGCAAAACGTTGTTGAAGTGGCGTTAAATCAAGGGTTGATAAATCCACTTCATAATTAATAAGTGAATCAAAGCTAATATGGTTACGCTGACGTTCAAGCTCTATCACTTGCGCCTGACTGACTACGCGATTAGTCGCACCAATACGTTGATAACAACCCAACTCTTTGCCCTTACTCTTTAAATAATAAGGGAGTAATGCTCCGCGCTGCACTTCTATCACTAATAACTCAATCCCGTTAATATTCTCTATATAAATATTAGGTAATAGCGTAGGTGCAACCAGTTCATGCATTGTTGAGCTAATTTTATCCATTAATTCAAATAGGTCAAAATGTTGCAAGCCTATCAGTGTTCTATTATCAGAAACGCCTATAACCAGCTTTCCACCCGCAGAGTTGGCAAAAGAGATAATGCTTTTAACCCACTCTTTACTGGTTGGCAATTGCACTTTAAATTCTAAATTTTTGCTTTCACCTTTTTCTATTTCAAGCAATAAAGGGTGTTTATTTTCCATTGCATCGCTCTCCATGATTCTGCGTTTCCACGATTTTGGAGAGCACTTTACAAAGCTCTAATAAAAACTGTTGTAGGGTATTTATAATACTTTGCTCTACGGGTTGTTTATTTTTACTTGAGAGTAAACGTTCGTAGTAAAGTGTACCAATTTGGCGCTCTAAGGCGCGCGCCGACCAATTTTGTAAAATGGCTTCATCGCGATACCAATTGCGTGCAGTTGAATTATCAATCCGTAATAGGGTGCGATAATGCGTCCAGCTTAATTCGAGACGCACTGCGTCTTGTTTTTCAAAGGCGAGATAAAAGCGGCGCATATTACGCAGGTTGGTTATGTCAAACCCCTTACCGTAGTCAGTGGTGAGTTGCTGCGATAACCGTTTTAATGATGCTTTACCATAAGCTGCGCGTGTTTCACCGCCTTGTTCATCTTCTACAATTAAGCGCCCTATTTGCCAATACGCTTGTAGCATGGCGGTATTTACGGGTTGTTTAACTTGCCCACGGGCTTGCTCAACAATACGGCGAATATCAACTAATAAGTGCTCGTTTTGAGTCGATGGGTGTTCTTCACTGTTAGTCATTACGTTCTTCACTATCGCGCTTTTCAGCAAAACGTTCTTCGCCATAGCCTAAGGCCTGTAAATTTTTACGAATAGCGTTATCAAGTTCATCGGCTTGATTCATTTGGCTATAAAGGGTTTGGCTAAGTTCGCTCATTTTAGTTTCGAACGGGATGCCGTCGTCTGCAATATCAGCAGCGCCGACATAGCGCCCTGGAGTCAGTACGTAGTCGTTCGCTTTTATGTCGCTCAGAGTGGCTGATTTACAGTAACCGGCAACATCCGCATATTCTTGCTCTTGCTCTTTATTTGCGCTTTGCTCTTTACTTGCGCTTTCTCGCTCCGCGTTTTGTGTGGCAAGCTCTTCGCCGCGCCAAAGGTGGTAGGTTTGTGTAATTTTAGCTATGTCGTCGTTGGTGAGCTCTTTTAAAGTACGGTTTACCATAGAGCCTATTTCGCGAGCGTCTATAAATAGCGTTTCGCCTTGGCGGTCACGGCGTTTTAGAATGCCTTTTTCGTTATTACCGCGTTTATCTTTACTTATAAACCACAAACACACTGGAATTTGCGTGGTGTAAAATAGCTGCCCTGGTAGGGCTATCATACAATCGACTAAATCGTTTTCGATTATTTTTTGGCGAATATCGCCCTCGCCACTGGTGTTAGAACTCATTGAGCCATTAGCCAGTACAAAGCCTGCGGTGCCATGCTCGCTGAGCTTTGAGATCATATGCATGATCCACGCATAGTTGGCATTACCGGTAGGCGGTGTTGGATAACCTGCCCAACGGGCATCGTCGACTAGCTCGTTATCGGCGCGCCACTGTTTTTGGTTAAACGGTGGGTTTGCCATAATGTAATCGGCTTTTAGGTCGGGGTGTTGGTCTTTAAAAAAGGTGTCGCCTGCTACATCACCTAAGTTGCCCGAAATACCGCGCACGGCTAGGTTCATTTTTGCCAATTTATAGGTGGTGTTAGTGTACTCTTGCCCATAAATAGACACATTTTTTTGATTACCGTTGTGGCTATTAATAAACTTAAGCGATTGCACAAACATACCGCCCGAGCCACAACAGGGGTCGTAAATTTTGCCTTCGAATGGTTCAATCATATCGGCAATTAGGGTAACAATTGATTTTGGCGTATAGAACTCGCCCCCGCCTTTGCCTTCAGATGCGGCAAATTTACCTAAAAAGTATTCGTAAACACGGCCAACGAGGTCTTCTTCTGTTTTTTCGTTTTGGTTGGCAATGGTGTCGATATTATTAATGGTATCGATAAGCGCTGAGAGCTTACTGGCATCAAGCCCTAAACGTGAAAAGTAGTTGTCGGGCAATGCGCCCGCGAGTGATTTATTGTTTTTTTCAACCGCGTGCAGGGCGGTATCTATTTTAACGGCTATATCGCCTTGCTTGGCGTTGATTTGAATATGCGACCAGCGTGCGTCTTCTGGTAGGTAAAATACGTTATCCATCGCGTAAAAGTCGACCATGTCGATGTATTCGTCACCGTATTCGCTGGCAATGGCTTTTTTACGCCCTTCAAACTTGTCACTAATAAATTTAAGAAAGATTAAGCTTAAAACAATGTGCTTATATTCGGCTGATTCAACACTTCCGCGCAGTTTATTGGCGGCATCCCAAAGGGACTCTTCAAACCCGACTTGTGTTTTTTTTGCGGCTTTTTTTGTTGCAGGCTTTTTTGATGCAGCGTCCATGTGGTCTCTCTTTGCAAGAATATCAATATAAATTATTAGCTTATCATACCGCAAAGGTCGTGCTTTTTTGAGTGTTAATTATAAAATATATGAGGAGGTTTTTATCGATAACAATACGCAATATGCGAGCAGTTTAATTGTTGCGACAGTGTCGCAACTTTAGCCTCGTAACCCGATGAAACATAAAAAACCAATCAACAAACTAACCCATCAACCTTACATACTTCTCGGCCAGTTCATCTATACTTTCACGATGAGCGGGATCGGGCTTTATACAATCTATCGGGCATACACTCACGCAGGTGGGTTTGTCGTAATGGCCTACGCATTCGGTGCACTTTGCAGGG
Organism: Pseudoalteromonas sp. SG43-6; assembly: GCF_014164365.1. Taxonomy (NCBI): domain Bacteria; kingdom Pseudomonadati; phylum Pseudomonadota; class Gammaproteobacteria; order Alteromonadales; family Pseudoalteromonadaceae; genus Pseudoalteromonas; species Pseudoalteromonas sp. SG43-6. Next base: position 17,609 of record NZ_JACJEZ010000026.1, on the reverse strand, counting down.
TCGATTTGGTAGATTTTAGCGCCCATATAAATGGCTTCGTTAGGGCATTCTGGATCGCACATGTCGCAGTTAATGCATTTGCTGTTAATTAGTAAAGCCACTCTCTAACCTCATTTATTAGAGCTAGTACTTCTAGCATAAATTTGCAGCCGTAAATTATGCATTTTATTTCGCGTTTTCTTGTTGATCTCAATCAATAAAAATCATATTAGGTAATCCGCATTCAACCATTCACTTTACAACTAAAAAATGGATACTATAATATCCATTAAGCTCATAAAAAAGCAATTTTGGCTATAGTAATGTCCAATCAAGTTCGTGAGGTGCTATTATTAATTATCTATTATTAAGCGAAGGTGATGTGCAGCAAGCCTTTGCTGAGCATCTAAAAGAATGTCGCAAAAAAGCAAAAATGTCACGCGAGGCGTTAGCTAAAAAAAGCACAGTACCTGCTTCTACAATAAAAAAGTTTGAGGTTACAGGGCTTATTTCATTCAGACAGCTATTGCTTTTGTGGCAAACACTCGACGACTTAACTCGTTTATATGACTTAACAAAAGTGCCAGCTCAAAATAAAAATGCGCCAACGTCTATTGATCAGGTGTTAAACAATGGCCTTTAAACCCATAGATAAGCTAGAAGTAAAACGTACACTTTCAGATTCATCAGAATTAATGGTGGGTGTACTTGCTCAAAATAGGCAAGGTGTTTACTTTCAATTCGAGGAAAGTTATTTAGACACATACGGTAATCTTTCGCCATTCTCACTCGCCTTTAATAGAGAGGTTCAGTTAGCACCTAAAACCCCACACAACGGGTTGCATGGGGTCTTTTCTGATTGTTTACCTGATGGGTGGGGGTTACTTCTACAGGACCGCGTATTCAGACAAAATAATATAATGCCTAACTTTATTACCGCTATGGACCGCTTATCTTTTGTTGGCCATTCGGCTATGGGCGCATTATCGTTTACACCTGAAACTCATTATGATGGCACAAATGACAATGAGGCTGGCCTTGCTACATTGGGTCAACAAGCTCAAGCAATATTTGACGGGCAAACAGAAGAAGTACTTTCTGCGTTAGTAGCTGCTGGCAGTTCCGGCGGTGCACGACCTAAGGCTCAAATTTATTTTCCTGACAATAAGATACAAGAATGTAGAACTAAGCCTAAAACGGGCGATGATGCTTGGTTAATAAAGTTCACATCCAAAAACCTCGCTTTAGGACATGAGGAAGGGTTATGTGAAGCTGTATATTTGGATTTGGCTGAACAAACGGGATTAAACCCACCTCAGAGATTACTGGTACCCGCCCCTGAAGGAACCGGTGCAAAGCAATGGCTCGCCTTAAAGCGATTCGATAGGTTTAAATTAATGGGTGATAAAATGGGCTGCAAACATATGCATAGTGCATGTGGCTTGCTGGATGCTGATTTTCGCACACCTTCATTAGATTATGAGGATTTAATTAAAGCGAGCCGTGTTTTATGCAAATCACCTGCTGCAGGGCAATTGCAATTTCGTCGAGCTATGTTTAATTTATTTAGCTGTAATCAAGATGACCACAGTAAAAACTGGGCTTTTTTACAAGAAGATTCAGGTGAGTGGGATTTAGCGCCTTTTTATGATGTAACTTTTAGTCCTCATCCTTTTAACGAGCATGCGACTTCATTTGCCGGATTTGGAAAAAACCCACCACTAAAAGCGATTCAAAAGCTGGCCTCTGCAGCTGGTTATGCAAATTGGAAGCAGGTACAAGTGATCATATCTGAAATAGCAGAGATTATTTTCAACTTTAAAGACACAGCTAAAGCACTCGGCGTAAATAAGCAAACGATTAACTTAATAGAGCAACAGCTTGATAATACGTACGCCATGAATAAGCATTTAACTGGTCGCTAATTGTATTCAGCTAATAGCACTTACAAATCAATTAGATTTTCTCTACAAATTTGGGGTTGCAATTTTTACTCTAATTGTTCAAAAACCATATAATTTAGTCGGTAAAGATCTTGAATCAATTATCTGCTTTGTAATTTCATGGTTTTATCTTATTAATATCTGTAGCAGTTGTAGGTGGGAATTGAATCGCAGGCAATGCAATTTTAATAATCAAAAACAAATATCGTAATAGCTATCAAAAATCTGGTCATAGAGAGTTAGTCCGTGTAATGCTAGTTTTAACAACCTCTTAAAAAAGTGATTATAACTATTATGATAAATTTTACTTTACGACCCTTTGTATTACCCAGTTCTTTGCTGTTTTCGACAGTAAGCTTGCCCTGCATTTAACGCCCCAATTTATTGGGTTAACTAATCTCGATTATCGACAACGAATTACATCTTCTTCAGTAATTCCAGAATTTGCCATGCAGTTATAGAGTTCCTATCGACTCAAGTTTCCTGCACGGCTTAACTAAAAAACAGTTAAATAATTAATATAAATATTTTTTACAGAAAAGGTCTAATTAGTGATAATCACCTACTGAAGTGCTGGTTTTGGGGTTAAGAATAAACCTAAGGAACTAAATTAAGTAACGACGTGTATTTTAAGGGCGACTTTTTCTGATTACTATTTTTACGCAACTATTTTATAATACTAATGGAGTCAACAACTTAAAAAATACATATGATGATTGGAGATAAATGAGTAAAGAAAAGTTAATAGAAGTTAAAGATGACTTAAATATGCTATCGCCTATTTGCTACATTACCAAGTCAATCAACTGGCTTATTGGCAAAGTCTTTAACAACTTTAAAATAAGTTTAATGGTTTATTTAATTGCTTACGTTATTGCTGTAACGGTTGTAAATATACCGATGCTGGACTTTACCCGCATGCAGAAAATATATATTAGCGTTTCAATACTGGGCTTACCACTTTGTTTGTTCCTTGCTTATATTTTTATAGGAATGGTGTTATTAGCATTATTTGCAAGCAACCCTAAAACCCGCCTTAGTTATGCCATTATCTTAATCGTTATCGCTTTATTTCCATTTATGGTGATCGCAATGGCTGATACTCGTTTACTCCTCATTTTTGGCGTTTATTTATCTGCGGCATTAATTGTTATTAATATGATTATGCTACCAAATTTGGCCTATAAATATAGGGAAAGGCTTATAAAGCACGCTTACTTGTGTATGCCCGTAATTCTTTCAATTGTTGCATTTACTTGGTTTGAATCATCACAGGGGTTTTCGTATGGGCGTATTGATCGCGAAAATTTCACAACCAGCGATCATCAACGTGTGGTTCCTGTCAGTAAATCTGGCGCACAGGGTACGCCTTTTTATACCTGTGATGTCTTTGTTAATTTCAACGGATACCAGTATGAATTTCAAGATATGATCATACCTAGTAATGGCCACATTGAGTATATTGAAGTTCGACAAGCTGTTTTCCAGCACTTTCAATTACGCTAATGTCTATTGAAAGTGATACCGCGGCTTTGTTTTTCGGCATCACTTTTTATAGGTAATAATCAACCCAAAACTTGGATGATAGATAATTAAAGGTGTTGAAAGCATTAACACCTGTTGTTAACTACAAGCTAACCCGCGATTTGTTTAAACGGATTGCGGGTGTCTTGGTTTTCATCTAGGTTGCGCATAAGTATGGCGTGTTCTAAATCGATATTGTCGGGCAGTGGAATTTTTACTATATGCCCTGAGCCTTTGGCATCGGTAATTGCCTCGCCTTTTTTGTTTTCCATGCATTCAAGGGTAAAGCTAATATTACCTTTTGGAGTCATTAGCTCTAATGAATGACCCACACAAAATTTGTTTTTAACATCAATCTCTACCAAGCCATTGCTATTTCGCCCTAATACTTCGCCGACAAATTGCTGCTTAGTCGATACCGAATGGCCGTATTCGTAGTTTTGATAATCTTGATGGGCGTGGCGCTTTAAAAAGCCTTCGGTGTAACCGCGATGGGCTAGGTTTTCTAATGTTTTAAATAAATCAGCGTCGAATGGTTTTCCTGCTGCGGCATCGTCGATTGCTTTACGATAAACCTGTGCTGTACGCGCAACATAATAAAACGATTTAGTCCGGCCTTCTATTTTTAAGCTATGCACGCCCATTTTTGTAAGCTGCTCTACGTATTGCACGGCGCGTAAATCTTTTGAGTTCATGATATAAGTGCCGTGTTCGTCTTCAAACGCTGGCATGTATTCACCCGGGCGGCCTTGCTCTTCAAGCATAACAATATCATTACTTGGTGCGCCGTCGCCAAGAGTAGGAATAACCTGCTGAGGATCAAATTTGTGCACCATTTCACCGGTTTCGTTTTCAACGCCCGGTTTTACATCGTATTCCCAGCGACATGCATTGGTACAGGTGCCTTGGTTTGGATCGCGTTTGTTTATATAGCCTGATAACAAACAACGGCCAGAATACGCCATACATAATGCGCCATGTACAAATACCTCTAGCTCGGTTGCTGGGCAAAGCGTGCGAATTTCACTTATTTCTTCAAGTGATAGCTCGCGGGATAAAATCACCCGCTCTATGCCTTGTTTAGCCCAAAACTGTACACTGGCATAATTTACAGCGTTTGCTTGTACTGATAAATGAATAGCCATATCAGGCCATTTTTCACGCACTAACATGATTAAACCCGGATCTGACATGATCAGCGCATCTGGCCCCATCGCAATTACTGGTTCAATGTCGCGTAAATACGATTTCACTTTGGCATTGTGCGGGGCAATGTTTGATACCACATAAAACTTTTTATTCAGCGCATGCGCTTCATCAATGCCTATTTTTAACGTTTCCAGATCAAATTCATTATTACGTACTCGCAAGCTATAACGAGGTTGTCCGGCATACACCGCATCAGCCCCATAAGCAAAGGCATAACGCATGTTTTTTAAACTGCCAGCTGGTGAAAGTAACTCTGGGGTAAACGAGGTAATAATTGACGACATGCGCGCTCCATACATAAAACTGGGATCAAGCCAGTGGCATGAAAATAACCTGAAAATCAGATCAAGTAATAAAGCGCGGCAGTATATGGTACGTTAAATTAAGATGTTTTGATCGAAATCATAAAACTCACTTTAATTGATTGGCAAACTGGCTCACTGCATCAACGACTTGCTGGGCACCTTTTTTAATATTGCTCATCACAATGCCAGACTCGTTTGACAGCTCTAATCCTTCTTGTGCTTTATCTTCACCTTGCTTAATGGCTTTTACGCTTGACTGCGTTAAGCTTTGATTTTTTTGTACCACTTCAACAATTTCTTCTGTGGCTTTACTGGTTCGAGATGCTAATTGACGCACTTCATCGGCGACTACCGCAAAACCTCGCCCTTGCTCACCAGCTCTTGCTGCTTCAATCGCCGCATTTAAGGCTAGCAAATTAGTTTGATCAGCAATGCTGCTAATACTTTGCACTATGCTGGCAATTAACTGTGATTGTTTATCCAATGCTGATATTTCATCCCCTGCTTGCGACATTTGCACCGCCAGCTCATTCATTACTTTAACCGCTTGCTCAATGACAGCAGCACCTTGATCTGCAAGGTGGTCAGTTTCAGTTGAAGTGCTATAGGCAATATCTGCCGCCTCTGCGATTGCGAGCTCCCGCTCAACTTGCTCAGTAATAACAGTAGCGAATTTAACCACTTTATACAGTTCGTTTTGCTCATTGAAAATTGGGTTATAAGAAGCTTCAAGCCAAACCACTCGCCCATAACTATCTATGCGTTTAAAACGGCTTGAAACGTATTCGCCTCTTTTGAGCTGTTTCCAAAAGGCTTCATATTCTGGTGAATTAGCCTCTTCTGGTTCACAAAAAATACGATGATGTTGGCCAACAATCTCTTTAAGTGAATAGCCCATTCCCGCCAAAAAGTTTTCGTTTGCTGTCAATACAATGCCATTAGTATCAAATTCAATAACGGCCATGGCACGATGTAATGCTTTAATTAAATCTTGATGCTCACGGGAGGTTTCAATCGTACGCGTTAACACATTAGAATGCAGAGTAAACTCAACTAGCTTACCTTGCTCATCAATGATCGGCTGTAAAATACTTCTTAGCCAGTCTTGTTCACCATTAACATGAACAAACTGCAATGCACCAGCCCAGTGTTCATGCTTCTCTAATGCTTTTTTTAAGCTTTTAAAATGCCCTGTCTGTCTGGCGTTACTTGGCACAAAATCTAGTAACTTTTTTCCAATCAGTTGCTGATCAGGGTAACCAAGCTCGTTTGCAAAGTTTTTATTTTGCGATGAAATAAGCCCAGTCTTATCAATGATTAAAACTAGCATTTCTTCGTCTAAGCTTTTTCTTACTTGATTCTGCACAAAAAGCTGACTTTTTAATTTAGCATTCTCACTTTTTATAGTGTTATTAAAAAACATAGCAACCTACTATCAATGAAATGGATGAAATGAAGCACGAAGATATTAAAACCTTTAATTTATTTCATGGTTATAACTTGAGTGTAAACCAAGTCCCCAAATTTAGTAGAATTTAACTAAAATAATCATTTTAAGCTAAAAGTGGATTTTCTATTGTGCACCTTATAGCAGTTTAAATGGCAAAAGCTCGAATGATACAAAAGCGCCTATCAATAATTTTAAAATAAATAATTAAAACATAAGGTTAATAAAATTTAAGGTAATTTTTAATAGTGCAGTTACAGATAAGGGCCTAAACGTTATAGTCACTGAGCACCATTTTGTACTAAAAATAACCTTCGAAAAATATTTCAACTTATTATTAGCTAAATTAAGTAATACGTAGTCCCATGCAATGTTAGATCATTAATTAATTCACAGCATCATGCTTTTCTATGCGTGGTGATTGCCTAACATTTAAAAATCGCACAATTGTCATCAAGCTAGTTTTTAATAAAACTAGGCATTGCCTACTAAAACGCGTATAATTCGCGCCCGTTAATATTCACACTTTTACTTAAAAATTATTGGAGCATAAAGATGGCTTTAGAGCGTACTTTCTCAATCGTAAAACCTGATGCAGTTGCTAAAAACCACATCGGCGCTATCTACAACCGTTTCGAAACTGCTGGCCTTAAAATCGTTGCAGCTAAAATGGTTCACCTTTCACAAGAGAAAGCGGAAGGTTTCTACGCAGAACACAGCGAGCGTCCTTTCTTTGGTGCTTTAGTATCTTTCATGACATCTGGTCCAGTAATGGTTACAGTTCTTGAAGGCGAAAACGCTGTTCTTAAAAACCGCGAAATCATGGGTGCTACTAACCCTGCTGAAGCACTAGCTGGTACTTTACGTGCTGACTACGCTGATAGCATCGACGAAAATGCTGTTCACGGTTCAGACGCTGTTGAATCTGCTGCTCGCGAAATCGCGTACTTCTTCGCAGACGAAGAGCTTTGCCCACGTACTCGTTAATTCGAATGCGCTAAGCAAAAGTAAAAAGGGCTTTCGAGCCCTTTTTTAGTCATTAGTTAAAGTATTAATTATCTAATTTATGATGTTTTACTTAATGATTAAAGTGAGTGAATTGTGTACAATTCGCCTTTGTAAATTTTTATCACCACCGTCACTGATTAAGGTTGTTTCATGACCACTGAGCAAAAAAAGATTAACTTATTAGATTTAAACCGAGATGCAATGCGCGAGTTATTTGTATCGTTCGGTGAAAAGCCATTCCGTGGCGATCAGGTGATGAAATGGATTTATCATTTTGGCGTTGATAACTTTGACGAAATGAGCAACGTTAACAAAAAGCTGAAAGAAAAACTTAAAGCGGAATGTGAAATTGTCGCGCCTGAAATCACCGTACGCCAACAAGCCAGTGATGGTACAATCAAGTACGCGCTGATACTTGAAGGCGGCCAAGAAGTTGAAGCGGTGTGGATCCCAGAAAAAGAACGTGCCACCTTGTGTGTATCATCGCAAGTTGGTTGTGCGCTTGAATGTACATTTTGCTCAACAGCGCAGCAAGGGTTTAACCGTAACTTAAAAGTATCTGAAATTATCGGCCAAGTTTGGCGTGTGGCCAAAGACATAGGTCTTGATGGCAACAGTGAAAAGCGTCCGGTCACCAACGTCGTTATGATGGGCATGGGCGAGCCATTGCTTAATCTTAAAAACGTAGTTCCGGCAATGGAATTAATGATGGACGATTGGGGTTTTGGTTTATCTAAACGCCGCGTTACTTTAAGTACCTCTGGTGTGGTGCCTGCACTTGATTTATTGAAAGAAAAAATCGACGTTGCATTGGCTATTTCTCTACACGCACCTGATAACGCATTACGTGATATTTTAGTGCCAATCAATAAAAAATACCCAATTGAAGAGTTTTTAGCGGCGTGTCGTCGTTACATTGATGGCTCTAAAGCCAATAAAGATGTGACCATTGAGTATGTGATGCTAAATGGTATTAACGACAGCACAGATCAAGCCCATGAATTAGTTAAAACACTCAAAGGCACACCATCTAAAGTGAACCTTATCCCGTTTAACCCATTCCCGGGTAACGAATATACACGCTCTAGTAACAGCCGTATTGACCGCTTTTCAAAAGTGCTACAAGCAGCAGGTATTACCTGTATTGTGCGTCGTACTCGCGGTGATGATATTGATGCAGCCTGCGGCCAGTTAGTTGGTGATGTAGTTGACCGTACAAAACGTTTAGCGAAAAAGAAAATGCGCGACGATAATGCGATTGCGGTTAATATCCACCAAGCATAATCTGTTGTCGTGAATCAAAAGCCCTTAGCGCTGCTTTATTTTTAAATAAATGATGCAAGATAAGGGCTTTTCGGTAATATAGGTGCATGGACAATAATAAAGAGATGAAGTAATGCGATCTTTACTTGCTTTAACTATCAGTGCACTCGCTTTAACAGGGTGTGTAACTGAAAATAGTTATGATGGCAATGACAAACCAGTCGTTGAAAATAAAATCAATAATACCGGCGCAGCACGTACCCGAATAGCCTTAGCATTAGAATATTTAAGCACTGGTAATAGCTCGCAAGCAAAGTATAACCTCGAACGCGCCGCGTCTTTCTCTCCTGATCTTCCTGAAGTCCATTATTCATTTGCTTATTATTACCAACAAGTCGGCGAAAACGTACAAGCCGATAAAGCCTATCAAAAAGCAATAAAAATTGATCCCAATGATCCTAATACCCGAAATAACTACGGGGTATTTTTATGCGGTATTGACGAGTACGACCGCGCCACAGAACAACTACTCAAAGCCATTGCCATCCCAAGTTATATACGAGTAGCAGAAAGTTATGAAAATTTAGCTCTGTGCGCCATTGAGTTTGATGATTTTGATAACGCTGAAAAATATTTCAAATCGGCCATTAATCACAGTTCAATGCGTGCCTCATCACTGATCAGTTTAGCCGCTTTGTATTACGCTAAAAGTGATTTACATAGAGCAAAAGAAATACTCGAGCGTTATGAGAATAGTGGTCAAGTATCGTCTCGCTCATTGCTATTAAGCTATTTAGTTGAGCAGCGTATGGGCCACATTGAAAAAGCCGAAACCACTGCGGCAATGATATTGCAAACCTACCCAACCTCAAGTGAAGCGGGGATCATTCGCGAACAAAAAATCAAACGTAGTGAGTTTGAAATACTACGCTCGCAATACCGCCAAGCAAAATTAGATGAGCTACAAGCAAATAGCCCTGCGGGAGAGGTGATCTCGGCACCCAAAATACGCATTGTAAAAAAGAAAAAAGCGCCAGCAACTAGTACGTCGGCGCAAAGTATCACAACGCCAACAATGGCCGTTAAAAATAACAATGCAAGCAGCAATGAATTAACTACCGCGTTGCTAACCTCACCGGTTGCGCCAACGCAAAGCACCGCATCACAAAGTAGCCAGCAAAGCCAAGCAACAGTATCAACACCAGTCGATACGAGTGGTATTTTGGCGGCTTTAAGTACCACAGCAATAACAACGCCAGTGCAAACAAACGTTGATACTACCGCTGTACAGATCAGTGCTCCAGCAAACAATAATGATCCTGTGGCAGTAATGTCTGCTCTGGTGGTCGCACAAACACCAAACAATCCAGCTGTAAATTCAACTCAAGCGACGGACATTGCATCATTAGCCTCTGAGGAGGCAGTTGCTAAAGCATTAGCAATACCAACTGTGCATTTAGCAACAGCGCCCACAGCGACTGCCGCAACGCCTCCCCAAACGCTTGCTCGTAGTAGCAAAGCACAAGATGGTGTAACAATTGTTTCTTTTGGTGCGCCCACTGATAGCCAAGCCGTTGCAAATAACAGCCAGGCTTCAAGCCAAGCACAATTTAGTGATGAATTAACGGATGAAGAAAAGGTGGTTTTTTACCAGCCAAAACGCAACGCTGCCGTCTTCGCAGAGTCAAGTTATAGCTCTACACCTGAGATCCGTTTTCAAGATCCGCAACAAAATACTCACGCACCGTTGCTAAATTCGCGGATCCCACAATTAACGACGCCTTACCATGTTTTGCAAGATGGTGAAAACCTATTTAGCATTTCAGTACGATACAATGTTAAACTACAGAAATTACTCCAATGGAATGGTCTGAAAGAATCTGATCGGGTGGTCAATGGGACGAAAATTTATCTTAACGATCCCAACATTTATTACGAAATTAACGTCGGTGATACTTTGTATAGTATTGCCACCAAGCGTCGCTTGTTAATTGATCAGTTAATGCGATGGAATAAATTAAGCCCGGATGTTGCACTTAAACCTGGGCATAGACTGTTACTAGTGGACCCTGAATCATACTCATTATGAATGATGAAAATACAGAATCAACAACGCTCACTCTTGGCCAAACTTTAAAAAGTAGCCGCGAGCAAGCGAATGTCAGCTTAGAAGAGTTGGCAAAAAATTTAAAATTATCGGTGTTGCAATTACAACGTCTTGAGAATGACGAACACCAATTAATCGGCCCTGCTACCTTTGTTAAAGGTTATGCAAAAAGTTATTGTCGCGCCTTTAATTTAGATACTGCGGCCGTTTTAGCACTGTTCCCTGAACCACAGGAAACCGTTAAAAAAACCAACATGCAAAGCTTTTCTAGACGAACAGAAAAAGAAGCTCATGATAGTCGCTTGATGCTGGTCAGTTACGTTATTCTGGCAATTGTTATTGGTTCATCCGCATTATGGTGGTGGCAAAATTCAACCCCTCTTGACGAACAAGTTGTAACGCAATCTTTAAATAGCTTTGCCAAAGAGACAGTTGCAGTCGCGCAAACAGAGCCTGATGTGGCGTCAATCAGCCAGCTAGAACAAGCTGGCCCTGATGAATCGATTGATGACCCCACTGCGGCGCAAATTATGGAGCAACAAGCCGATACCGAACTAGACGTTGCCCCGAGCGAAACGTCAAGCGAGCCACAAAATGATGGCCTAGGCACCATAGTTATGCATTTCAATGAAGAAAGTTGGGTTGAAGTTCATGACGGCAAAGGTGATAAAGTGGCGTTTGGTGTTAAAAAAGCGGGTTATGATATGACTTTATCAGGTCATCTGCCTTTTTCTATCGTGCTTGGTAAGCATCAAGCTGTTGATATCACTCTTGACGGTGAAAAGATTGATATTTCCAGTTTCCCAAAAAATCGTTTAGCCAAATTTAATTTACCGTTAACAGAGTAGTCACTATGTTTTCAGAATCTCCCATTAAACGCAGAAAATCTACCCGCATCAACGTGGGTAACGTACCGATCGGTGATGGCGCCCCTATTGCCGTGCAATCAATGACCAACACCGATACCATGGATGTTGATGCAACTGTTGCACAAATTCAAGCTATTCAAGATGCCGGCGCCGATATAGTGCGTGTTTCCGTGCCGACTATGGACGCCGCCGAAGCATTTAGAAGCATAAAAGAACAAGTCACCATTCCACTGGTTGCAGATATTCACTTTGATTATCGTATTGCTTTGCAAGTCGCAAAGTATGGTGTTGATTGTTTACGTATTAATCCTGGCAACATTGGCAGTGAAGAACGTATTCGCGCGGTAGTCGATGCTGCCCGTGAGCACAACATTCCAATTCGTATTGGTGTTAATGGCGGCTCATTAGAGCGTGATTTACAAGAAAAGTACGGCGAACCAACGCCTGAAGCGTTACTTGAATCAGCCATGCGCCATGTAAATATTTTGCGCCGTTTAGATTTTGATCAATTTAAAATATCAGTAAAAGCTTCTGATGTGTTTTTAGCTGTGGGAGCATATCGCTTACTTGCTAAAGAAATTGACCAACCTCTGCACTTAGGGATCACAGAAGCAGGCGGTATGCGTTCAGGCTCAGTGAAATCAGCTGTAGGCTTAGGTATGTTACTTGCCGAAGGTATCGGCGATACGCTGCGAGTATCGTTGGCGGCTGATCCAGTACAAGAGATCAAAGTCGGTTTTGATATTTTAAAATCACTGCGCATTCGCTCTCGCGGGATTAACTTTATTGCCTGTCCGAGCTGTTCACGTCAAGAGTTTGATGTGGTTAGTACCATGAACCAACTTGAAGAGCGTTTGGAAGATATCATCGAACCGGTATCAGTATCGGTTATTGGTTGTGTGGTCAATGGCCCTGGCGAAGCGTTAGTGAGTGATATTGGCTTAGCTGGTGCAAACCGTCGCTCGGGCCTTTATATTAATGGCGAACGTCAAAAAGCCCGAATTGATAACAACAATATTGTTGATCAACTCGAAGGCTATGTACGCGACTTTATCGCACAAAAAGAAAAACAGACCCCTATCGACATCAAAATCGTCGAATAAATACAATATAGTCGGCAAACAAAGCCGTTTGCCGTTTACCTTTATAGCTAGAACGCTATAATGACGGGTCAATTTTTAGCATTCTTGTTGTGTAGTCATCTTTTATTACGCAAAAAACAGTTTTTAGGATTTAGCAGTGGCAAAACAAATTCAGGCAATACGTGGAATGAACGATTGTCTGCCGGGCGATACCCAAGTTTGGCAGAAAGTAGAAAACATCTTACGCGAGACAGTAGCATCGTTCGGTTATCAAGAAATTCGTTTTCCAATTGTAGAATCAACCGATCTTTTTAAACGCTCAATTGGTGAAGTCACCGATATCGTTGAAAAAGAAATGTACACCTTTGCCGACAATAATGGCGACAGCTTAACACTTCGTCCTGAAGGTACCGCTGTATGTGTACGTGCTGGTAATCAAAACGGCTTACTGTATAACCAAGAGCAACGCCTTTGGTATATGGGCCCAATGTTTCGTCATGAACGTCCGCAAAAAGGTCGCTATCGTCAGTTTCACCAATTTGGTTTAGAAACCTTCGGTATTGCCAGCGCTGATATTGACGCTGAAGTAATTTTACTGACGGCGCAATTGTGGCAACAATTTGGCATCAGCGAACATGTTCGTTTAGAGCTTAATTCTCTAGGTTCAAACGAAGCTCGCGCGCAATACCGTGATGCACTTGTGGCTTATCTTGAGCAACATATTGATGCACTAGACGAAGACTCAAAACGTCGTATGTACAGCAACCCACTGCGCGTGCTAGATAGCAAAAACCCTGATGTACAAGCGGTTTTAGTTGATGCACCAAAACTGTCTGAACACTTAGATGCTGAATCAAAAGAACATTTTGAAAATTTATGTGAACGTTTAGACGCCGCAGGCGTCATATACACGGTTAATGAAAAGTTAGTCCGTGGCCTTGATTACTATAACCGTACTGTTTTTGAGTGGGTTACAGATAGCCTCGGCTCACAAGGTACTGTATGTGCAGGTGGCCGCTATGATGGCTTAGTTGAGCAATTAGGTGGCAAAGCAACGCCAGCTGTGGGCTTTGCTATGGGTCTGGAACGTTTAGTGTTAATGTTACAAGCATTGGAATGTGTTGGTGACATTCGTCGCAACGCTGATGTATATTTGGCAGCGATGGGTGACAAAGCCAGCATTCAAGCCCCTATTATCGCAGCTAAATTACGTGCTGAAGTACCTGGCTTACGTATCATGGTCCATGCCGGTGGTGGTAACTTTAAGAAACAACTTAAACGCGCAGATAAAAGCGATGCACTCGTTGCACTGATTATCGGCGAAGATGAATTAGAACAAGGCGTAGTGACAGTTAAGTATTTACGTGAGCGTAAAGAACAGGTCACCTTAGAATTAGAACAAATTAAAACGCTTTTAGCTGAGCTAATAAACAGCTAAAAAAGACGAGGTAGTAATGGATATTTATTCAACAGAAGAACAACAAGCTGAAGCGATCAAACGTTTTTTTCGTGAAAATGGTGTATCACTGGCGCTAGGTGTAGTGCTTGGTTTAGGTGGCCTGTATGGCTGGAAAGCATATAACCAAAATCAAATTACAACTGCTGAAAGTGCCTCTGATGCATATACTCAGCTGGTTGAAGGTGGTGAAGTATTAGGTTCGGCAGATACATTTATCGCAGAGCACAAAGATACTAACTACAGCGCACTTGCAGCCTTTGTTGCTGCTAAAGAAGCCGTAGAAAAAGGTCAACTTGATGTAGCCAGTGAAAAACTCAGCTGGATAATGACTAATGTTACCAATGCAGATTTAAAAGCAACGGCGACCACCCGTTTAGCTCGCGTGCAAATAGCACAGCAGCAATACGACCAAGCTTTAACAACGCTTAACGCTAAACTTGCAGATTCATTCACTGCAACAGTCGCTGAGCTTAAAGGTGATATATACACAGCTCAAGGCGATGCAAATCAAGCTCGCAGTGCTTATCAGACTGCTGCTGATGCGGGCGGTCTGGAGAATAACCCATTATTGCAAATCAAACTTGATGACTTAGCAGTAACTAGCCCAACGGCGTAAGGGGTTACCATGAAAAAATTAACAGCGGCAACCATAGCGCTATGCATGGCAACCTTAGTCGGTTGTTCATCAAGCGATGACGAAGACGAACTGGTGTTGCCTGAAATCGTTAATCAGTTTGAAACCAAAGTAATTTGGCAAGAAAGCATTGGTGACGGTGTTGAACATTACTTTTCTCGGCTAACACCGGCGGTATATAAAGACCGTGTTTTTGTAGCTAACCGTGCTGGTAAAGTCGAAGCGCTATCGCTTGAAAACGGTAATACTCTTTGGGAGACTGATGTTCGCGAAAATTTGACCTTTTGGCCATGGCAAAGCGACATTAGTGCAAAATTATCCGGTGGTATTTTACAAGCTTATGGTAAAATTTTTATCGGTTCCGAGCATGGTTATTTAGTTGCCCTTGACCGTGAAACGGGTGATGTTGTTTGGCGCAAAAAAGTACCCGGTGAAGTGTTAGCAAAACCAGCTGCCGGTGATGGCCTTATATATGTTAACCTAGGCTCAGGTAAATTATTAGCCCTTCACCCAGATACCGGTGAAGAGCGTTGGAGCCATGAGCAAGAAGTCCCCGCATTAACACTACGTGGGCAAAGCTCTCCGACCGTTGCTAACGGCGGTGTATTAGTTGGCCTTGAAACAGGCAAGTTAAGCGTACTTATCTCTGACAGTGGTTACTCTGCGTGGAGTGCTGAAATTGCTACAGCAAAAGGCGCATCAGAATTCGAACGTTTAGTCGATGTTGATACACAACCTCTGATCAGTGGTCCTTATGCGTATGCTATTGCTTATAATGGTAACTTAGCAGCTGTAGATATTCGCTCTGGTAATGTTGTCTGGAAACGCGAATACAGCAGTTACCGTGAAATTGCCATGGATACCCAAACTATTTACGTAGTAGATAGTAATGGTGTTGTTTATGGATTAGATAAAACCTCTGGCATTGAACGCTGGAGTCAGCCAGCCCTTCGTGGTTGGTACTTAACAGGGCCTGCGGTAGCAGGAAATTACTTAGCCATAGGTGACCAAGAAGGTAATCTACATTGGCTAAATAAAGAATCAGGCGAGCTTGTATCGCGTGAAGACTTCGACAGTTCAGGCTTTTTTATTGAGCCAATTGTTGCTGACGACAAACTGATTTTATACACCCGAGATGGTGAAGTTAGTGCGGTAAAAATACCGGACTAATTTGCTAAATAACTATAAGTTATTAATAGTTAATTTATTTTTTTAAGGCTTCGCTATGCGAAGCCTTTTGTTGTTTTTTTAAGAGGTAGTTTATGCTTCCCGTGATCGCTCTAGTTGGGCGACCCAATGTGGGCAAATCCACATTATTTAACCGTTTAACACGTACGCGTGATGCACTCGTTGCCGATTTTCCAGGCTTAACGCGAGATCGAAAATATGGCCAAGCTAATTACGATGGCTATGAATTTATCGTGGTAGACACGGGCGGTATTGATGGCTCTGAAGAAGGCATCGAAATCGAAATGGCTGATCAATCGCTACTGGCGATTGAAGAAGCCGACATCGTATTATTCTTAGTTGATGCACGTGTAGGTATGACAGTAGCTGATCAAGCTATTGCCAACCATTTACGTAAACAAGAAAAGAAAAGCTTTGTTGTTGCCAATAAAACTGATGGTATTGATGCTGACTCAAATTGTGCTGAGTTTTACCAATTGTCACTGGGCGAAGTACATCATATTGCAGCCGCTCATGGCCGTGGTATTACCTTGTTACTTGAACACACCTTACAGCCTTTGCTTGCAGAGCTGAGTGCGCAAAATGATGATGGTAAAGGCGATGACGACGAGTTAATCGATTTATACTCTGAAGATGATGAAGATTCTACAGCGCATGAAGCATTTGCAGATAAGCCAGTAAAACTTGCTATTATCGGTCGTCCTAACGTAGGTAAGTCAACACTGACTAACCGTATATTAGGTGAAGAACGCGTTATTGTTTATGATATGCCGGGCACAACCCGCGATTCTATTTATATTCCAATGACTCGTAACGAAAAAGAATACGTGTTGATCGACACCGCTGGTGTACGTAAACGCAAAAAAGTCAGCGATGTGGTTGAGAAATTCTCAGTGATCAAAACCCTCCAAGCAATCGAAGATTGTAACGTGGTGCTATTGGTTGTAGATGCCCGCGCTGGCATTTCGGATCAAGATTTAAGCTTACTTGGTTTTGCCTTAAATTCTGGCCGCTCACTGGTTATTGCTGTGAATAAATGGGATGGCCTTGATGATTACGTGAAAGATCGTATTAAATCGGAGCTTGACCGTCGCTTAGGCTTTATTGACTTTGCACGCTTACACTTTATCTCAGCTTTACATGGTACAGGTGTTGGTCATTTGTTTGAGTCAATTGACGAAGCTTATGAATCAGCAACTAAGCGTATTAGCACTGCTATGCTGCGCCGCATCATGGACATGGCACAAGCTGATCACCAGCCGCCACTGGTTCGTGGTCGCCGCGTTAAGCTTAAATACGCGCACGCGGGTGGTTATAACCCACCACGTATCGTAATTCACGGTAACCAAGTACATGATTTACCAGATAGCTATAAACGCTACTTAATGAACTACTATCGTAAAGCATTAAAAATTATGGGCACACCTATCAAAATCGAATTTAGAGAAGGTGATAACCCATTTGCAGGACGTACTAATAAAGTGACTCTTTCGCAAAAACGTAAGATCCGCGCATTTAGTAAAGAAAACCGCAATAAATGATATAGCTGTAAGCTGTAAGCTGTAAGCTGTAAGCTGTAAGCTGTAAGCTGT